>DATHFS010000061.1:0-3830 GCA_035317975.1 Cyclobacteriaceae bacterium
TTCATAACGCATATCAATGACGCCCGTGCCAATCTCTATTTTGCTTGTTCTTGCACCGATAGCGGATAGCAAAGGAAATGGCGATGCTAACTGAGCTGCAAAATGATGTACCCGAAAATAAGCACCGTCTAAACCAATTTCTTCGGCCGCAACAGCCAATTCAATAGACTGATGCAACGCATCACTTGCTGTTCGGGCTTTATACCCTGGAGTATTGGACCAATGTCCGAACGATAAGAATCCTATTTTTTTCAAATTCTGCAAATTGATCTGTGAAATAGTGCCCGGGAAGTATTATCCTTGCAATATAGCTAACTGATCTTACGATGAGCATTACGCTTTACATAAATGGAACGGAAATGAATTCACTCGAATTCCACTATTGGCCTACCTAGCTGTATCATCCTCCACTCTCCCTCCACTCCTGCTCCACTCTCACTCCACCCTTGTTTCGGATCCCGATGGGTAACCCTTTGGTAGTCGTGATTTGACGGTGGCATTCGTGGATTGAGCGAACCGGAGCGACTACCGTTCATCAACAGTTCCTTCTATGCCGTGGAAACATTCCAGAAAGCCCGTAGAAATCGGCAGGATATTTTGACATTCCACGGCATTCTTTGTAGCCAATTAAAATTCTGCCAATATCGACTGATGAATTGCTGGCGAATATTTTTGGGAAGTTTTGTATTGGGAAGTCGTGCTTGCCGGCACTGACAGGAGTTGTCAAAACTTGTGTCGCCATTGGACTTTCATTTTTAGCCACGACGGTAGTATCTTTACTTAAATGTCGGACAAAGCATACATCACTCCAAAGGTGCTGAAATGGGCACGCGAGTCGGCCAGAATGACTACGGAAGATGCTGCGGGTAAAGTTGCGGTTTCCCCTGAAAAACTGACAGCGTGGGAAGACGGTGCAAGCCAGCCTACGATTCGTCAGGGTGAGTTATTGGCAAAAGCGTATCGAAGACCCTTTGCATTGTTTTTTTTGCCGGAAGTTCCAAGGGATTTTCAACCGCTTAATGACTTCCGAACCAAGGGCTCGCAGCCACTTAGCACTCCATCAATCTTTATCATCAGGGAACTTCAGCAAAAACAGGCATGGATACACGACGTGTTAAGAGACGGTGATGGCACCAGGCTTCCTTTCGTGGGAAAATATTCGATTCAAGACAACCCCATCTCGGTTGCCCGTGATATGGTAAAGGTCCTGGCGATTAATCCTGCTCAATATTCCAAAGATCCTATTCACGAGTGGATCGAAAAAGCTGAAGCCAAAGGTATTTTCATTTCGCGCACGAGTTTCATTCATTCGAAGATGAAACTTGATAGCGAAGAATTCCAGGGCTTTGCTATTGCTGATGAGTACGCCCCGTTTGTTTTCATTAATTCAGAGGATTGGGATTCTGCCCAACTCTTCACGCTTGTCCATGAGATGGCACATATCTGGATTGCGCAATCAGGAATTTCAAATGAAGTTGCTCCAGATATGCCTCGGCGCGACAGACTTCAGCCCATAGAGTTATTTTGCAACCAAGTTGCCGCCAACGCACTAATCCCTGAAGAAATCATCTCTCGAAAATCGGGTGTGTTTGATTCGTCGACTTCTGTTTATCAATACGCTAAGGGGTTAGGCATTAGCTCATTCGCATTGTTAGTCCGGGGATTGCAACTCAACATAATTTCATTGGCTTCTTATAACAAATTGAAAAAAGAAGCTGATGAAGCTTTCAAGGAATACATGAAGCGTGAGGAGGAAAAGAAAGCAAAGGCCAGAGAAAGGGAAGGTGGACCAAGCCCCTATCTCCTCCGACTCAATAAGAACGGCAGATTGTTTACTCAAATCGTTCTTGACTCATTCAATGGTGGATTCATCGAACCTACAGTGGCAAGCACCTTGCTTAACACGCAAGTGAATCAATTCCACCGGTTCGAGGCCTTGCTCCAGGCATGAGCAAGCCTTTGAAATATTGCCTTGACGCTAATGTGCTGATCCAAGCATGGCAAAAGTATTATTCGCCCAGATTCTGCCCTGCTTACTGGGAAGTACTTGCCAGTTTCGGATCAAGTAATAAAATTTTCCTACCCGAACAGGTTTATGATGAAATTGTCAAGGCAGAAGACGACCTTGCAGCATGGCTTAAAGAAAGTAAAATCCCAATTCACAAAACTACCACTGGAGTTACCGAAAAGCTAAAAGTTATTTATGCCACTAACCCGATTCATCAATATCTTGTGGACAACACCAAGCAAAGATCCTTAGCTGATCCCTGGGTAATTGCGCATGCGATGGATGGAAATGCGACCGTTGTGACAAAGGAGGAGAAGGTCTTGGCACCAAGCACCACACGCATTAAAATTCCCAATGTGTGCGATAATATGAATGTTCCTTGCATTAATGACTTTCAGTTTATTCAGGAAGTTGGCATTCAGTTTGCGTGTACACTTACGACCCCACAATCATGACTGTCCTTATCCCCAAATTAAAGACCTTAGTAACGTTCCTGCTTTGCGCGATTTCGATTCCTTCGGGCGCGCAGATTAAAGGATCAGCTTCCGATCCTCACCTACTCAATCCTTCTTCAAAAACAGTGGTCTGGGGTCACTATTGGTCGGAGACCACTCCCGTCCTTCGTATAAGGTCAGGGGAATTTGTAAAAATTCGTTCTGTGATCGGCGCCATGCCGGAAACATTGGAACAGGCAGGACTACCAGCGGCGCGCATGGAAAAGGAATTGATTGAAGTTCAGTCCATCAAAGACCGCGGCCCCGGTCCGCATTTTCTAACGGGTCCAATCTTCATCGAAGAAGCAGCGCCGGGTGATGTACTGGAGGTACGAATCCATTCGCTGGAACTTCCTTTTCCGTACGGTATTAATTTTTTCGATAACGAACACGCTGGATTTCTTGGCGAAAAAGTACCAGGCCAAAGCGCGAAGCTCATTGATTTCGACCGAGAGCGCATGATTGGTCATTTTATCGATGGCATAGAGATTCCTTTGCGTCCATTTTTTGGAAGCATGGGTGTGGCGCCTCCAAAGGATGCCGGTCGATGGAATAGCGCACCGCCCTGGATTCATGCCGGAAATATGGACAACAAAGAAATGACCGCCGGCACAACTCTTTACATACCCGTCTATGTAAACGGAGCGCTGTTCGAGGTCGGCGACGGCCACGCTGCCCAGGGAAATGGCGAAGTAGACGGGACTGCCATCGAAACGGCGTTAAGCGGCCTACTTCAGTTTGTCGTACATAAACACCAGAAACTGGCATGGCCCCGCGCTGAGACGCCAACCCACTTCCTGACCATGGGGTCTGACAAGGATCTCACCACGGCAACCCGGATTGCAACGCGGGAAATGATCACCTATCTGATGGAGGAGCGAAAATTATCCCAGGCCGACGCTCTGATGCTCGCCAGCATGGCGATGGACCTTAGCATCACACAGCTCGTAGATGGTTTTGTCGGTGTCCATGCCATGCTTCCAAAAAGCGTGTTCATCAAAAAATAGAATTAACAAGGCATCGGATTATCACGGTTTTTTTGAAGGAGGTGTCAACTACCTGGGACCAGTGGACGCATCCAAGGCATCGATTCCGGAAACCTGTGTCTCCCCCGCCCTTGTTGGTGTTTGCTGAGGTTGAGGGCGGCGACACCAACATGCTCTTCGTTGTCAATTGAATGCTGCAGCCTAGTGTTGCGACAATTTTATTCTGCAACACAGCTATGGCTTAAAATACCATGAAAATAAGTTCCGACCCTTCATTCATGTTTCAAATCTAATTGGTCGCAACACTAGCCATTTGTTGTGATCATGTATTGATTTTGTAAG
>DATHFS010000062.1:0-2581 GCA_035317975.1 Cyclobacteriaceae bacterium
GTATCGTACAAACAATCAGTGATCCGAGAATGCCGACGGGCATGTCCTTTTTTGGGTTCTTTGATTCCTGGGCTGCCGTTGATATGGCGTCGAATCCAATGAAGGCAAAGAACACAACGCCGGCACCGGCAACCACACCAAACCAGCCATGATCCCAGATTGACTCATAGGAGTAACTGCTTCCGTCCGGCAACAAGGCGGGCTTGGCGTCGGCAGGGATAAGGTAAGGTGTGTGATTGGCAGGATTGATAAATTGCCAGCCGATCACGATGAAGATAACAACAATTGAAACTTTGACGATGACGATGATGGTATTGACAACTGCTGATTCCTGCATGCCTTTGATCAGCAATAAAGACAATGCCAGCAGGATGAACAACGCGGGGGCATTCATAATGCCGTGCCTCAGTTCACCATTTTCCAGTATTTTCTGAAAGGGGGAATGAGACCATTCGTAAGGAATGGCACCCCCAAGTAATTTATTGAGGAACTCACTCCAGGCAATAGACACGGTAGCCGCGCCTAAAGCATATTCCAAAACCAGCGCCCATCCAATGATCCAGGCCACAAATTCACCCATGGTGACATAGGCATAGGTATAAGCACTTCCTGCCACCGGGATCATGGATGCAAATTCCGCATAGCACAACCCGGCAAAAGCACAACCGATGGCCGCAAAAATGAAGGAGAGCGTGACCGCAGGTCCAGCATGTTCACCGGCTGCCGCAGCCGTGCGAACAAAGAGCCCGGCGCCGATGATGGCTCCGATGCCCAGGGCCACGAGGTTTCCGGCTCCCAGCGTACGCTTCAATCCCTTTGTCGGGTCGGAGGACATTTGCAACAGTTGATCAAGCGGTTTTTTGATAAATAAACTCATGCTTTTTTGGGTAGGTGTGAATTTGAATAATCCCTAAAAGTAAAAAGAATAATGAATCCGGAAAGGTAAATCTGGGTCGTTGGCACAACTACCCGGGATGCCCTGCTGCATAGTTGGTACACCCGGTATTGACGATAAGAATTTTATCGTTCTTTGGAATATCACTCTTGTTTTGAAGCAACAAGGCCAGTCCGGCTATACCGCTTGGTTCGCAGGTGATGTCCTGTCCACGGGCAAGGCGAAGGGCCTCCTCCAGGAATTCTTCTTCGACATCCAGTATGGCGGAAGAATTTCCAATCCGATTGTTGCCGATCAACGAGGCAAGGTAATCGTTGTAATCTTTTAGGGATGGTAGGTGATAGGAAAAAAGTTTGTCCAGGCGCGTGTTGGCTGAGTGGGTAGTGGCCCCGAAAAAATTGCAACGACTGATCACGTTTATGTCTCCCCTAAAGCGCGGATCGTGTTTGAAGATCCGGTTATTGAACTCGCGTTCGGCAATGATTAAAATATTGATGAACAAGTCACCGGTACCGAATGGAACAAAGCAATGTTGGGCGGTGGAATTGAGTATTTCGTAGGACAACCAATCGTAATAATTGTCATTGTAGCGGTCGAGCACTTCACGGTAGGTGATGTCAATCCCGTGTACATTCTCGGTCAGCTCCTTGATTTCCTTTCCGCTTAATAGTTTTAGAGAAAGATCCGTTTCATAGACCTTACAGCCTGCCTGGACAAGATGTTGCTTGATAACCGGGTTCATGGTATGATCCACGAGGACTTTAAGAACGGTGGATGCATTGTAAAGAGTAAAAAAATGTTGGATGGCCATCGCAGCGCTTCCGGAGGAGATCAGTGAAATCTCTTTAATATGGTAGCGCTTAGCCTTGATCAATACTTCCCATGCCATCCTGTCCTTATGTGTTCCGGTGGGATTCGTGCTCTCATCTTTTAACCAGACGTTGGTAAAACCGGGGACCTTTATCTTGTAGGTTTCAGAAGCCGGAAATTTTGGTGTATAAAAAGGTTTGGGTGGAAATTCCGGCTTGTCGGGATCATTGGCAGGAAACACCGTGATGTTTTCATCCACTTCGGTTGGCTTCCCTTCCAGGTTTTCATCCATGATTTGCCTCCTGACAATTTCAATTTCCTTTGGAGAAAGCTTTTCGGCGAGCAACTCTGCAATTTTGCTTGCGAAAATGTCGATACCCGGTGTCGATGCAGGAGGAGGTGCAAGGCTAAAATCATCCGGTTTCTCACTATCGAGCAGCGAACTGAACTTGTCATGAAATTGACCGGAAATCAGTTCATTCCAGTCGTATTGCCCCTGCGTTGCATACAAGCAAAGCAAGTCACGCAATGATTTGGTGGCCCCCGGCGGGCTCTTCAAATTAAAGGCCCTTCTTAATAAATCTTCGGTGGGGCCTTTTGGATAGTGAATGAGAAGATCAGGATGTTCCGTTTTCTGACTTTCGACAAAGAGCAACAGCGCCTTTTGAAGATGGGGTATGAAGCTCCATTTGCCTGTTCCGCGCGACATCGCGATGAATTGAGAGGAGTTGAATTCCTGCCGCACCAGGTCAAGGATCTCCCTGGGGATAGTTTTGGCGGTCGCTTTTTTACTCATCCTTGACCTAAGCGCTATTTGGGGAGCTCAAATTTTACACGAACGCGTACGGTGCTCTTCAAGGGAACAATCCCCCGAAG
>DATHFS010000063.1:0-10490 GCA_035317975.1 Cyclobacteriaceae bacterium
ACCGGGAGCACTGCCGCGGCGCTTGCGGCAGTATCCTTGCTGGAAGTGAATTATGCGAAGGCAGAAACCATTCACCAACAGGATGACCGCCTGATCACGGAACGCATCACGTACGCCGGAGATGGCACAGAGATGAAAGGGTACCTGGCCCGGCCGAAGGAAAACAAAAAATACCCTGCCGTGATCGTGATTCATGAGAACCGGGGGTTGAATCCTCATATCGAAGACGTCACGCGAAGGATGGCGCTGGCAGGATTTCTGGCAATGGCACCTGACGCACTTTCTCCCGTGGGTGGAACACCAGCCGACGAGGACAAGGCCAGGGACCTGATCGGCAAACTCGACGCTGTGAAGAACCTCTCCAACTTTGTTAAAGGATTTGATTACTTCAAGAGCCGAAATGACTGCAATGGAAAATGGGGATGCATCGGATTCTGTTGGGGAGGCGGCATGGCCAACCAACTGGCTGTTCATGTCCCAGACCTGAAGGCAGCCATCCCATTCTATGGCCGGCAGCCCGAAGCGGCCGATGTTCCAAGAATCAAAGCCGCACTTCAACTTCACTATGCCGGAATGGACGAGCGCATTAATGCAGGCATTCCTGCATACGAAGAGGCGTTAAAAAAAGCAGGGACATCGTATCAGCTTTTTACCTATGAAGGTGCACAGCACGCCTTCCATAACGACACGGCCCCGACGCGATACAACGAAGCGGCTGCCAAACTGGCGTGGAGCAGAAGCATTGATTTCCTGAAAGAGAAATTGAAGTAAAACTATTTGAACAACTTTATTTTTTGTCTAAGTTTAGTATATGATTTCCTGGTTGGATTTCCATGCCTACCCGTTAGAAAAAAAGATCAAGACGCTGTACGAGCGCGGTACCTTCATCATGGCCATTCGTTATTACGGTCATAAGGTAAACTTATACTTGTTGGGAAATTCCTACGTCGAAGTCTTTGTCAATCATAAATTGGGGACCATCGATAAAATTTCGCTGCTCGACTGCGCCCATTCGAGGATGAAATTTTACGCAGATCAAATCAAACTCCCCCAGCAATTAATCGAATACTAAGACGAAAAAAGGCCCCAAATGGGGCCTTTTTTCCGGATGCTATCCAAAATTACTTTTACGCTGCGGCAGTCGCGGATTGCTCTATTTTGGCAGATTGCCTGAGGTGAACTGTTTTCTTTGCTTTGTAGCCGCAATAGCTGCATTGATAATGTTTCAAAAGCTCCCCTTCCTCGGTGGCAGTCGGCTGTTTGATAATTTCCTCTTTAACAACTTTGAAGGTCTGGTAATTGCATTCCGGGCACTGGATAGCATGCAAGTGACCGGCATATTTTTCAATCTTGATATATCCGGTCTCTTCATCTTTCCAAACATCGTAGTCGACGGAAAAAACATTCTCTTCCGCCTGCATCCCCTCATCCAGGTATGCATCCTCTTCCTCCTCGCTAAGGAGTTTCATGGGCTTGCCGGTCTTGGGGGAAATCCGGGGCTTGTAGCGAAGTAACTTTAAGCGTTTTTCAACAAAGAAAGGGTAGTAAAACCGGAGGAGATTTTGAACGATCAGCGCCACAATCAAACCCATCATGGAGGTAACAAATATCCTCACAAATACCCACAGCGTGCTCAGTTTACTAATAGTTGAATTAAAATAGAAACCGGCTCCTATAATCAACACGATCGCAGCAATCCACAACACATTAATTTCATTTTTATTAATGAAATCATACCGCGCCTTGCTGTCCGAGGTAGTGGAGAGCTTCACAAAGTATCCCAGCGCTATCAGTATGCCTGCAGCCCAGCAAATGTAGGCCAAATTAGCCGCCAAATTGTTCCAGGATGCAAACTGGGCCGGGTCTTGCTCGACGATGTCGTTCATAATGATGTTCTTTATCGTTATTTATTATGGATAACAAATATAATAAACTGTAACACTTATCCCTACGTCAACAACCACCTATCTCAAAATATTTGGAATTCAATCAATTTACCCCCCCAATTAAGTAAAAATTCGGGAAACAGCCTCGCTCAACTCCCAAATCCCAATGCAAAGTTCGTGAAATCTTTAACGATTTTTATCGACTTCGGTTCGTTTTCAAACATCCCCATATGACCGGCATCTTCTAGCCCGTAAAACAGGGGGAACTTCATCAGACTGGACTGCGCCGACGACTGCTCGTAGGGAATGATGGAATCGTGCTCGCCAGCGATCACCAGGATAGGTTTGGGGAAGGTTTCCAGTAGCGCCAGCTGCTCCGGACGGTCACGCATGGCAGTGGTATAGGCGATGAGAGTTTCAGACTGAGTCCCCGAGGCGATTTGATGGACTTCGTTCGCGTGGGGGTTTCCTTTCTGATGGAAAAGGCCGGGGACAAAGGTGTCGATAAAGGGCTGGACGCCGTTGCGCCTGACGAATTCGATCACTTTGTTTCTGTTTTCTTTTTTCTCCTCTGAATCGGCAAAGGCCGTGGAATGAAAAAGGCCGAACCCCGGAAACCGGCTTGGCTGGTCGTCAACCATGGCCATCGTCACGTAGCCGCCAAGGGAGTGTCCAACAACGAATGGGCTATCCAACCGAAGGTCGTCCAGCCAACCCAGCATGGTCAGCCCAATGTCACGGATGGTAAAGGGTACGGGGGGAAGCGGGCTCTTGCCAAAACCCGGTAAATCCGGTAGCAATACCCGGAAGGTGTCTGAAAGCTTGTCTGCCATTCCACCCCAGATCTCGTGCGTCTCACAAAAGCCGTGAATCAAAATCAAGGGATGGCCTTTCCCTCTCTCCTCATGATAAACCGGGCTCATGGCTAACGCCTTGCCACCGGCTCGAGCATGGAAATGACGGCGCTCCGGATTCCCTCGGGATCAAAGCCGCATTCGCGATGAAGTTCACTTTGCTCGCCATGCTCAACGACTCGATCTGGAATACCCAACCGTTTGACTTCTGCCGTGTAGCCGTGGTCCGCCATGAATTCCAACACGGCGCTGCCAAAGCCGCCCTGGACGCAACCGTCTTCCACGGTCAGTATTTTTTTGTAGTTGAAAAAAATCTCATGAAGCAACGCTTCATCCAGGGGCTTCACAAACCGCATGTCATAGTGAGCAGGATAAACGCCGGCAGCAACCAATTTCTCGGAGGCCTCCACCACATAATTTCCAATGGTCCCAATCGTCAAAATCGCTACCTCCTCTCCGTCCCTGATCTTTCGTCCTGTCCCGATCTTGATTTCTTCAAACGGTGTCCTCCAGTTGGGCAACACACCCTGGCCGCGAGGGTAGCGAATTGAAAATGCTCCCTGGGTCCTGGGCAACTGGGCTGAATACATCAGGTTTCTTAATTCGGATTCGTTCATAGGTGCCGATACAATCATGTTCGGCAGACAGCGGAAATACACGAGGTCATACGCTCCATGATGGGTAGGGCCATCGGCACCAGCAAAACCTGCTCTATCCAAACAGAAATTAACAGGCAGGTTCTGAACGCAGACGTCATGGATGACCTGGTCATAGCCACGCTGCATAAACGAACTATAAATGTTGCAGAAAGGAACCAGTCCCTGGGTGGCCAGACCGGCGGAAAAAGTTACGGCATGTTGTTCAGCAATGCCCACATCAAACGCACGCTCCGGCATTTCCTTCATCATGATGTTCATGGAAGAGCCCGAGGGCATAGCAGGGGTAATGCCGATAATTTTGTCGTTTACCCTGGCCAGCTCGACCAACGTGTTGCCAAAGACATCCTGGTATTTGGGGGGCTGAGGTGTGTCGTAAATTTTTTTATGGATCTCACCGCTGATCTTATCAAATGTCCCCGGTGCGTGCCAGGTAGTGGCATTCCCTTTTTCTGCCGGTCCGTACCCTTTACCTTTGATGGTGACGCAATGAAGGATCTTCGGTCCCTTGATTTCCTTCAGGTCATTGAGTATCGCTACCAGGTGGTCTACATCATGGCCATCCACCGGTCCAAAATATCGTAAGTGTAAGGACTCGAACAGATTGCTTTGACTCAACACGGTTGATTTTATCCCTGTTTCGATTTTCGAAACAATGTCCTGCGCGTTCTTACCAAAGTGGGAGAATTTACCGAGCAGGTTCCAGACATCATTTTTAAGTTTGTTGTACGTTTTGCTGGTTGTGATGTCGGTGAGATAATCTTTCAACGCTCCTACATTCGGATCGATCGACATGCAATTGTCGTTGAGAACAATCAGGAGATTGGTATCGGAAACGCCGGCATGATTGAGCCCTTCGAAGGCCATCCCGCCGGTTAAGGCGCCGTCGCCAATCACGGCGATGTGTTGCTTTTTTTCAAGGCCTTTGTATTTGGATGCTTCCGCCATCCCCAGCGCAGCGGAGACCGAGGTCGAAGAATGACCGCCTCCAAAAGCATCGTATTCGCTCTCCGATCTCTTGGGGAATCCGGAAATGCCCTGATAGATCCGGTTTGACTGAAAGTTGTCTCTGCGGCCGGTAAGGATTTTGTGTCCGTAGGCCTGGTGACCCACATCCCATACGAGTTGATCGTACGGAGTATCAAAGACATAATGAATGGCCACCGTCAATTCTACCACGCCCAGGTTGGCACCAAAATGACCTCCGTAAATGGAAACGTTGTCGATGATAAATTGCCGCAGTTCGTCACAAAGCTGTACCAATTGGGCCTGGTCCAATTTCTTCAGGTCAGAAGGACTATTGATTTGGGAGAGCAGTTTTCCGGGTGTGATCAGCATGTTCGGGACGCTATGACTGCCATTTTGCTAAACAGCCTTTCAAGGTAACTGTTTTCATTATTTTTCGATAAACTGGAACACAAATCTAAGGAATTTAGCTCACCTCAGTAAGCCACATTCGGTAGTTTTGGTTCCAAAGGCCACTTGCCGCTTACCGGCTCGCTCCATCCTCAGTGTCACCGACAGACTGGCAGGGCGGCTATTTCAGCGGGCAGGCCCGTTATTATAAATAAATCCTGACATTCCTGAAAATCATAGAATCCTGATATAATTTCGCACCCAGATTTATGCAAAAAGAAAATTTCGAAATCCATCTGCCGCTATTTGAAGGGCCCTTTGACCTCCTTCTTTTCTTCATTGAACGCGACGAACTCGATATCTACGATATACCGATCTCGAAGATCACCAACGACTTTCTGGCCTACCTCCAGCAGTTGGAGCGCCTCAACGTTGAACTCGCCAGCGAATTCATCCTGGTGGCCGCCACGCTGATGCGTATCAAATCCAAAATGCTGCTGCCGCGCCCGCAACTTGATGAACAAGGTAATGAGATCGATCCTCGTGAAGATCTTATTCGTCATTTGCTGGAATATAAAAAGTACAAGTCGGTTATCGGCGATTTCCACAACCTGGAGGAAGTGCAGCTGCAGAAGGAGAAACGCGGCAACATTATGAAGGAGTTGAAGCAACTTGCCGAAAGCTCGAATGTGGAGGCCGAACTTCAGGATGTGGACCTCTTCAAGCTGCTGATGGTCTTTGAAAAAGTACTGAAACGCCACGAAGAGGAAAAGAACCGCCCTGTTCATGAGGTGATCCAGTACCCTTATACTGTTGAAGGGCAGAAGGAATTTATAATGGGTCAGTTGGTAGGCCGTCCACGCATGGCTTTTACCGAGTTATTTGAAAAAGCTCCGACGCGGGTTGCCCTCATTTTTAATTTCCTGGCTATTCTTGAAATGCTTTCACTCGGCATGCTGGATATTCAAACCGGGGAAGGCTTTAATAATTTCTGGGTGATCCGGAAGGAGGGGGTGGAGGCAGGGAGCTAGCATCAATGCCGCACTCTTTCGCAGGTTTCCAATGTATCGGCGGAAACTAATTTATAGTTATCCGAAACTTCAATTTCTCCCTTGATTTCACTGTGTGTCTGGCAAAGGGGTATGATGTACCAGTCGCCGCCTTCGGTGTTGGCTTTTTGAACATGGGCGCCCACCAAATCTTTGCCCGTGCAGGATACTTCAACACAACACGCTACCGTCTGACCACTGTACTTTTTCCAATGTTCTATCCAGCTTCCGCATGTACATAGCCTTCCCGACGTGACCATCATGTTTTTGATTCTCGCCATACTTGTTTTATCACTGTAAGTAACTTTAGATAGACCAACGGTCTCCCGATCTGCTTATGCGGACACCGTATGGCGCAACGATAAAGCTAATTAAGTCTGGCTAAGGGAAATGGCGGCGGATATAACAGCCGAATGAAGGAAACGCAAAAACTGCGAAAACAGTCAAATAAAGGAGGTGCAGGTTGATTCGAGTGGTTAAAAAGTACTAGTAAAATGGTACATTTTAACCAGTGAGCTAAAACTCAAATTCTGAAAAATTGGGTCGTAATTTTTATTCAACGTCACGTCTTTTGAATCGGCTTTGTATAAAGAGATTCACGGCCGCGTAAGCGAATATACCGCACATTGTCGCGCTTCGGTTATCGAAAGAATCCATCCCTTTACCACAACGGTTTGGCCAATCTTGAAATCATTTTCTATTTTCCGGTCAAGCCATGAGCCGAGGAATGAACTTTCTGTTGTCACTGAAATGGATTTACCGGTGTTATCGGTTAAAAGCAGCTTCACCAGTTGCGCTTCACCCGCTTCGCCGGGCACTTGTTTCCGGTAGGCTAGTCCAATATTATGAATTTCACTCTCATCCCAGATGCGCGCCAGAAATTGGGGTTGAGAAAGCACTGGATCCGGGTTCGATGCCTTGGTTTGACAACTGACCAAGGGGATGGCCAAAGAAAGGGTGCTCACTCCGGAAAGCAAAATGAAGGTTCGCCTTTTCATCTATAGTAATTGAAAGACTTGATTTATTTTTTACCTGGATTTAACCAACTCACGTTTTGCTCTGTCCGATGACGTTGTCCAAGGATATCCTTATAAAGGTCGGGCCGCCTCGCTTTCGTGTATCGATATCCTCCGGACTGCATTAGCTTCTCCGGTGTGAGCGTTGCCGTTACCACATCGTCTCCCAGCATTCTACATTCTGCTAGTATATCTCCGAATGGATCAATGATCATAGAACATCCGTTTTTTAGCTGATCGTCGTCCATTCCGATGGGATTGGAGAAAACAGCATATATACCATTGTCATAGGCCCTTGCCGGAAGCCATTTTAATAACCACGCTCTCCCCTTCATTCCGTCGAATTCCAACCGCAGTGACGTCGGGTCAGTTTCCCGATTTTGCCAAAGCTGTGGATCAACAAAGCCTGCACCAGGGCGGGTTGACGGTGTACACATCGTTACGTGCGGCATAAAAATTACTTGTGCCCCTAACAACGCAGTCGCCCTCACATTCTCAATGATATTGTTGTCATAACAAATCAGAATGCCACATTTCCATCCGCCTAGCTCAAAAACCGTGTACCGGTCACCGGCCGTGAGATGGGGATTAATAAACGGGTGTAACTTTCTATGGTTGGCGATGAGCCCGTTTTTATCGACGCACACATACGCTTTGAAGATACGATCTTCTTTGTCTTTTTCAAAGAGTCCGGCCAGGACGGTAATGCCGTGCTTTCCGGCAATCGACGTGAGTGCTGAAATACTTTTCCCATCCGGAATAAATTCTGCCAGCCCAAGCAATTGTTCTTTGGAAAGATGCCGCGCAAAGGTATAGCCCGTAACTGAGCATTCGTGAAAAGCCACAACCTGAGCCCCCTCCCCCGCCGCTTTTTGTGAAAGGGTGTCTATAATGGATAGGTTATAGCTCGTGTCGCCACTTCGGTGTTCAAATTGTGCCGTTGCGATTTTTATGGTATCCATACTACCCCGAAAAGTGGTGGTTTTTTGCCACAAAGGCGCTAGGACACGAAGATTATTTTTATTCTATATCATTCAGATTTGTCTCCATTGTTTCGCCTTCCTTTTTTTCAACTCGTTCGATCTTGATCTCATTGTCCAAATATCGTTCCCGGTAATTCGGACCAATTGGAAGTACGCCCGTAAGACTAATGCCCATTAATGCCAAGGCAATAAGAAGCACCAGGCCTATAAGCCTCAGGAATTTTCTGAATTTTTTCATGTTCTGTGAATAAATGAAGGACTGATGCTTTTCAGCACCAGATGGGTTCTTTAGAAGAAAGTGAAAATCGCCAAACGCGTTGGCTATAGAGGAGGAGAATTATCCCCTATTAGAAATGGACAAGTCGTCGGTTGAATTCTGAGGAAAAGTCTTTCGCTGAAAAAACCGCGCACCCTGTCGTGGGCAATGCGCTTGCCTCGATGGATAGTCTGCCTTGGCCTTAAAAAGTTGATGGTGAAATCGCAGGGTCAGGGTTTCGGGTTGCCAGAAGTCGCACCGGATAGGGCTCTGAACAAATTGCGCAGAAGCCTTTGAATAGGATGCTGCCCCTTTACCATTTGCCTTAATCGAAACGACCAGCTCGGTCTTTGGGACTTGCTTTTCTTGAGAGACTGTGTTGGTGGAATAGGTTGCTGAAAAGGCAAATAAACCAAGGAACAAGGTTACCATTAATAACCCTCTTGAAAGCTTATTTTGATGATGAGTACGCCAGCCGTCGTTCATGGAGTACCAAAGGTAGTGTATTTACTGATCGCGGCGTTTTCAAAAATGCAAGACCGCTATTTCTTAAACAACCGGAAAACCTTCATGAGTGGATCATAAAACCGGTCTGCCACCCGTTCCTTCAACGGAATGATGGCATTGTCCGTGATGGTTATTTTTTCGGGACATACCGTCGTACAACACTTGGTAATATTACAAAAACCGATACCCGCTTCCGTCTTCAGATCTCCTGTCCTGTCTTCGATATCCAGTGGGTGCATTTCCAGGGCTGCGGCATAAACCATGTGCCGGGGTCCGGCAAACTGCTCATGGAGATCGTGTTCACGCAACACGTGGCACACATCCTGGCAAAGAAAGCACTCAATGCATTTTCTGAATTCCTGGACACGGTCAATGTCGCTTTGTGCCATGCGCCAGGTGCCATCGGGTGCATCCGGAGGACGCGGCTTGAATTTTTTGATTTTTTTCTTCGTCCGGTAATTCACAGAAACATCCGTCACCAGATCCTTTATTACCGGAAAGGCTTTCATGGGCTGGATGGTAATGGGTTTGTCAACCGGCATATCACTCATCCGCGTCATGCACATCAACTTCGGGTGACCGTTGATCTCGGCAGAGCATGATCCGCATTTTCCAGCTTTGCAGTTCCATCGCACTGCCAGGTCATTGGCGTGCTCAGCCTGGATCTGGTGCACGGCATCCAGGACGACCATTCCCTCCGTAATTTCAGTTTGATATTCCTGAAATTCACCCCCCTCTCCTTCGGTCCGCCATATCTTAAAAGTAATTTGCGCCATGCGTTACTTCATTTCGTCAATGATTTGTTGAAGGTCATCCCTCATTTTTAATTTCGGTAAATGTTTTACTTCCATTTCGCCGCGCTCATCCTTCCTGATGCAAATATTCACGTTCCCAAACGCTTCACTCTTTGCCGGGCAATCTTCCCGAAAATGTCCTCCGCGACTCTCCTTGCGCTCTTTGGCTGCTTTCGCCACGGCATCCGCCACGGTGAGCATGTGCTTTAATTCCATTGCCGTGTGCCACCCCGGATTGTAGCCGCGGTTGCCGCCGCACGCTGCCCGATCCGCCCGGTCTTTCAATAGGGTGATCTTGCCAATGGCATCGTCTAATTCCTTTTCCGTCCTTACAATACCGACCAACTCCTGCATCATATCCTGAAGATTGGATTGGATCTGAAACGGATTTTCTCCTGCTTCCTCTCTACCAAATGGAGCCAGCGCCCACTGTGCAATTTCTTCAACCTGACTGGCCTCCACTTTTCCGGCAGGCGTTTCCTTGGTGTACCGGGCGGCGTGCTCACCGGCGAGCTTACCGAACACGAGCAAGTCGGAGAGTGAATTCCCGCCCAGGCGATTTGCTCCATGGAGTCCGGCCGCACATTCTCCCGCGGCAAAGAGCCCGGGGGTACTCGTCATCTGCGTGTCTGCATTCACCCGAACACCTCCCATAATGTAGTGGGTAGTGGGTCCCACTTCCATCGCCTCTTTTGTTATATCTACCCCCGCCAACTCCTTAAACTGATGGTACATGCTGGGCAATTTTCGTTTGATGTGCTCCGGCGCATTCGAGATCTTTTCTTTTATCCAGGCTATGTCCAGGAATACACCGCCATGAGGGGATCCCCGGCCTTCCTTGATCTCCCGTATAATACAACGCGCGACGTGATCGCGGGTCAACAACTCCGGTGGCCGTTTTGCATTTTTGTCGCCTTGTGTATAGCGCCACCCCTCTTCCTCGTCCGTGGAAGTTTGTCCTCGGTATAGTTCGGGAATATCGTCAAACATAAACCGGCGCCCTTCGCTGTTTCGCAAAACTCCTCCTTCACCCCTTACGCCTTCTGTAATAAGCAGCCCGCGAACACTTGGCGGCCAAACCATTCCGGTAGGATGAAACTGGATGAATTCCATGTCAATGAGTTCTGCGCCGG
>DATHFS010000064.1:0-2908 GCA_035317975.1 Cyclobacteriaceae bacterium
GCGCCTTCGTCCAATAGTATTTTTACCTCAGCCGGGCTGATCTCTTTTACCGTTTCCTTGTGTGCGTTGCGGCCCGGATTGCAAAACGCTTCATAGTCGATCAGTTTACGAATGGTGGGGTTGGTACCTGAGACCGGATTATCGGGATTGGATTTCAGGTTCAAAAAGCGCGTGGTAAAATCAAGGCTGTCGAAGATCATCAGCCTGCCGGATAGGGACTTGCCCATCCCTGCCAGGACTTTAATGGCTTCATTGGCTTGCATGGACCCAATGATGCCGGCCAATACACCCAGCACACCGGCTTCCGAACAGGAAGGTACCATTTCCGGGGGAGGCGGATCGGGAAAAAGGTCGCGGTAATTTGGGCCCCGTGTGCCATCTTCCAACAGGTGATTAAAGACACTCACCTGCCCTTCAAATTGAAACAAGGCTCCATAGATCAAGGTCTTCTTCAGCAGTACGGCCGCGTCGTTGACTAAATACCGCGTGGGTAAATTATCCGATCCGTCAATGATCACGTCGTACCCTGAAAGTATGTCCATGGCATTTTTGGAAGTCAGAAGAAACGGATACGTTTCAATTTTGATGAGCGGGTTAAGCTGAGCGAGGCGTTCGCTTGCCTTGGTTGCCTTCGGGTTGCCCAGGTCGGAGGAGCTGAACAAAATCTGTCTCTGCAAATTGCTCTCTTCTACCGAATCGGAATCCACGATCCCAATCCGTCCAACCCCGGCAGCTACCAGATAGTAGAGGGCAGGGGATCCCAACCCGCCGGCTCCGATCACTAGAACACTTCCCTCTTTTAACCGTTGTTGCCCCTCCCGTTGAAGGTCGGGAAGTAAAATTTGCCGGCTGTAACGATGTAGTTCGTGGGGGGTAAGCATAGTACAAGATAACACCGATTTTGAAAGTAACCTCGTGTGAAGAGAAATTGCCACGAAGACAGTGCCCTTCGTAACCTGTTACCAACTGCCTATTGCCAACTGCCTATTGCCTACTGACTAGCCGTTAACCAGGACTTTCTCACCAGTAGTTTTTCAGCATCGGTTGTTTCATCAAAGCTGAGCAAGTGGGCTTGCTTGATCTCGATTTTTTCGACCGGAGCCTTGAGTTCCACTTCTTTCAATTCGCCGGCATCGTTTTTTCTCAGGACGGTGTAGGACAACATTTTGCCTTCCGCCAAACTGGCTTTTTGACGGCCAAAAAAGTTCCCCAATTCCGGTCCCAGGGGCGGGAGATCTTCGCCATTCATTTTAACCAAAGCGTCATCAGCCTGAAAGTTCAACACTTTCCCCTGGGTATCCAGGGCACCCAGGTTGGTGACGGTGAGCATCTGTTTACCGTTGATCTCTTTGACCCCGATGGCTTTGTTGGTCAGTCCGAGGCTAAGTTCCCGAACCGTTTTTTCCGGGATATAGGTAACGCCCGCCAACCCGAGCATTTCTTTTAACGGTAGCCGCTCGGCGCCGCCCACATAGCGTTTCAAAAATTCATTTATTTCAGGGTACGTCAATGCCGTGATCTCATCAAACAGAAGGTCATCCCGGAAGGCATGTGTTTTACCGAACTTCTTTGAGAGATCGAGAATCAAATTTCGCATCCCGTATTTCCCCTGTGATAATGACCTGAGCTTGAGATCCAGGCATAGTCCGATCAACGCTCCTTTTTGATATACATTATAGTATTGATCCTTGTATTGATCCAGCGTAAACTTACTGATCTCCGTGAACGGTACGGTATCCAGGAAATTATCTGCGATGAGCATTTTTTGCCTCAGGACTTTCAGATATTGGTCCGGCGTGATCAATCCATATTGAACCTGAACATTGCCTGCAAAATATTCCGTAACCCCTTCGTACAGCCACAAGTGCTTCGACATCTCCGGAGCGTTGAAGTTGAAATTCTGTATTTGCTCCGAATGGATCGTCAGGGGAGTCATGATATGGAAAAACTCATGGGCGACAAAATCGCGCATCTGCTGTTCCATCTCGTCGATGGTGGTTTCCGGCATGTAGTAAAACGATGAATAGGAATGCTCCAACGCTCCATAGGACGTCACCGGCAGGTCCGTAAAATAGAAGATGAATGCATATTTATCAACAGGCAGTTTGCCTCCCAGGTATTCTTTTTGGGCCATCAAGACATCTTTCACCGTATTGGCAATTTGTTTTGCATTCACCTTGGCATTGGGCGAGTAGGATGCGATAAGCACTTCGGTGTTGCCAACATTGATAATGGCCGTATCCGGCTTGGCATACATCAATGGCGAATCTACAAGGCGGTCGTAATTTTCCACCTTGAACCGGTCCATTCTTCTATCGGAAGAAGGGGGGTTCTTCTCTGATGGCAGGGTGGGTACCGGCTCCCCGGTCTTCTCCGCAACAAGGCCGGTTGATCCGTAAAAACCCTTATCGTGGATGATCGTAACGTCAAATTCCGTGTCTTTTAGATCCTGGAAGTAACCAAAAAATCCTTCCGTGTTGATAACGAAATTTTTTCCTTCTTCGATGTTTGTACCGGCCGGTTGAAATATGGAGGGGCCGGGAAGTTTGGAGTCGTAACTGTCTTCCACCCGGTACCGGATCTTGAAGAGGCGCGAGGCCTTGCTTATTTTCCATTCATTGTCATTGATCTTTTGCACCGGCAAATCAGCTCCCTTTTTGTCCAGGGCGTGAAAGTCGGAAATGAACCGGCCATAGTCTTCGATGGCATAGGTACCCGGTACCATTTTTGGGAAGGAAAAAATAATTTCCTCTTTGGTCACTTTTGGAGCAGTCAGTTCGACCTGGAGTTTGTCATCGGTGACTTTCGTAAGGTCTATGTTGTACTGGTAGCTGCTTTTTTTTGATTGAGCATGCCCGCCGGGAAAAATAAGGAACAGACTTGGAAGAAGGAGAAGGATAATGCGCAT
>DATHFS010000065.1:0-2968 GCA_035317975.1 Cyclobacteriaceae bacterium
CATTGGCGATGTGTTTCAGCAAAACTGTTTTACCCGTTTTGGGTTGGGCTACGATCATTCCACGCTGGCCTTTCCCAATGGGGGCGAACAAATCCAGAATTCGCGTTGACATATTATCCGGTGTTGTGCTGAGCCTCAGCTTTTCTTCAGGGAAGAGGGGCGTGAGGTATTCAAATGCCACGCGGTCGCGGATTTCTTCGGTGGTCTTACCATTTACGCTTTCCACTTTCAGTAAGGCGAAATACTTTTCTCCTTCCTTAGGAGGGCGGATCTGCCCACGCACCGTATCGCCGGTCCTCAAACCAAACAATTTAATCTGGGAAGGCGATACATAAATATCATCCGGGCTGGCGAGGTAATTATAGTCTGATGAACGCAGGAAACCGTAGCCGTCTTGCATGATCTCAAGGACTCCTTCGTTGGTGATGGCGCCATCAAATTCCTTGATGTTGGTTTCACGCTTAGGTCCCTGCGGTTGCTGGCGTTCCTCTTTGAAATCGGATCGATCTTCCTGCATGGCAGGCCGCTCTTCTTCGTGCTGCTGGACGTTGGCTTCAAATTCGGGGGCGGCACTTTTGGCCGGTTCATCAAAGCGGGCAACATTGCTTTCCATATCGATATCGATCGACCGCAGCATCTCTTCGCTGGATAGATTTTTCTCAGGTTGCGTATCGGCAGGAGGCGCGACATTTTCACGCCGGCGAGGCCGCATTTTGCGCTCCGGCTCTGATTGATTAGGGTCAGCTTCTCTTTTTGCTGATGTCACTGGTTCATGGCTGGCTTGCTGATCAAGGATCTTATAGACGAGTTCTTGCTTGGCAAGTTTTTTGGCGTTTTTCACGCCCATTTCTTCAGCTAAGTCTTTTAATTCGGACAATAGCTTAACATTCAGGTCGTCAATTGTGTACATGAGAGGGTAAAAAAGATAGGTTGAAAAAGTAAGTGTTTAAGATAAAGTTCGCCTAGCGTGGGGAGTCTTCAGTGCAAAGGCCTGAAACATGGAATCGTTGATTTCTAAAAATTTGAAGCTCGAAAGTACTGGATTTATCTATTCAGAGGGCCGGGAAGCCGAATTGACAGTGCAAGTATACTCGAAAATTGAATATTAATCAAATTGAATACGAAAAAAATGTGATGAGGGTTCAGTAATTTTGATGACTATAAAGGCAGAACGCATGTTGCAGATTCATATTGTTCGCGACCAACGCGAGAAAGTAATACAGGGACTAAAGAAGAGAAGATTAAAGGATGCCGAGGTACTGGTCGATACGGCGTTGGCTCTCGATCAGAAAAGAAAAGACGTGCAACGAAGGAACGATGATGTTCTGGCAGAATCCAATGTGCTGGCAAAAGAGATCGGCAACCTGATGAAATCAGGGCAAAAAGAAAAAGCAGAAGAAATAAAAATCAAAACGACCGGATTAAAAAAAACGGCGGCTGAACTGAATACACAATTGTCTTCGATAGAAGAAGAGCTCCAGCGCGTATTATATATGATCCCCAACGTTCCGGCGGAGCCCGTACCGGAAGGGGGAGGTGCAGACGATAATATCACCGTCTACGAACACGGAACCTTGCCCGGACTTGAGCCGGGAGCCCTGCCGCATTGGGATCTCATAAAGAAATACGACATCATCGATTTTGAATTGGGCACCAAAATCGCCGGAGCAGGTTTTCCTGTTTATAAAGGACGGGGTGCCAAGCTACAGCGCGCGCTCACAAGTTTTTTTTTGGACGAAGCTGAAAAAAAAGGCTACCAGGAAATTCAACCTCCCATCGTGGTGAACGAAGCTTCAGGATATGGGACAGGCCAGCTTCCCGACAAGGAGGGTCAAATGTATTTTGTTGGCGAAGACAAACTGTACCTTATTCCAACGGCCGAGGTACCCATTACCAACCTCTACCGTGATGTGATCCTGACGGAAGAACAATTGCCGGTCCGGCATGCCGGGTACACGCCGTGCTTCCGCCGCGAAGCAGGAAGCTGGGGAGCCCATGTGCGGGGCCTCAATCGCCTCCACCAATTCGACAAAGTAGAGATCGTGCAAGTGACCCGACCGGAAGATTCCTATGCTACCCTGGAAGAAATGTGTCTGCATGTTCAAGGGCTCCTGGAAATACTTGAACTTCCTTATCGCAAATTGCTGCTCTGTGGAGGGGACATGGGCTTCAACTCTGCGATGACATTTGATATGGAAGTGTATGCCGGCGCTCAACAGCGATGGCTGGAGGTAAGCTCCGTCAGTAACTTTGAGACGTTCCAGGCCAACCGGTTAAAACTTCGTTATAAAAACAAGGAAGGCAAAATGCAACTGCTGCACACCCTCAATGGGAGTGCCTTGGCGCTGCCCCGGATTGTAGCTGCCCTATTGGAGAATAACCAGACACAGGAAGGAATTAGAATTCCGAAGGCGCTGGTGCCGTATACTAAGTTTGAAATGATATCCTGAAAATTTTTAACCGCAGAGGCACAGAGGCGCAAAGTAGGCGCTGAGGCAAGAGATAATTTGGTTTTGATCTTTCAAACTATACCTTTTTAGTCAGCCCCTTAATCAACTGCTTTTGGTATATTAGTCCTCATTCTAACGTTGACTCAACGCCATAAACACTTTACAGAAGAATTTAGCCAAGACTACTCCAACTACTTCTATGAGAAAACAAACAACATTTTTCCTGGCGGCTGTGATCCTTGGAATGACGGCCTGTGCACCCAAAAAAGAAAACACGGGAAAGTATCCGTTCACCACTACGGTAGATTCGGTGGATACGTATTTTGGTGAAAAGGTGCCTGACCCTTACCGATGGTTGGAAAACGATACAACAAAAGAAACGGCGGATTGGGTGAAGCGCGAGAATGACGTAACGTTTGCCTACCTCAAAAACATCCCGTATCGCGATAAGATCAAAATACGTCTAGAAGCCATTTATAATTACGAACGATTAAGTGCCCCCTTCAAAGAAGGCGGGT
>DATHFS010000066.1:0-5324 GCA_035317975.1 Cyclobacteriaceae bacterium
GGTGCACTCCAGCCCATGGCAAAAAGAAAAAGTACCAGCATCGTGAAGTGAATGCCAACCGAAGTCAGTAACCCTATTCGTTGATTCTTCCTTTCTTCATGTTCGCTCATGGCCTTCGGATTTAATATTTAATCACCCACAGCCCGCTGCCGTATTCCGCCTTGAAGGTGTCCGCACTGGATTGGGCCGCGTTGAACGTATCAAAATCCGCGATCGCCAGGCGGTAGAACTTGCTTTTGCCAAAGGGCGGAATCATTTTAGAGCTTACGCCTTTCGAACTTAGTTTCTTCGCATAGTCCATGACGAGGTCATCATCGATATTACTCGTCACCACTACAAAATAACGGCGTGTCCGGGCGCTCAGTGTTTCGATGGTACCTTCGGCCGGTTTAGCTTTGGCCGCAGTCTCTGCTTCCAGGCGCTTGCGTTCTTCTTCCGCTTTCTCTTGTGCCAACTGGATTTCATCGGCCTTTCTTTTTTCCTCAACCGCTCTGTCGGCGAGTTCCTTTTTTTCCTTTTCGGCTTTTGGAACGTACCAATATTTATAAATTAAGAAACCAGCAACCAAAATGACTACCCCGATGATCAAGCTAATGACAACGGGAGCCCTGGAATTCGGCTCATCGTCATCGTAGGAATAGTCCGGTGGCTCGGACCCAGACTCCTCCGATCGTTCAAACCGAGGCTGTTCCGGTTCGCGCACCGGTTCACTCACCGTTTGCGATTCGGATTGCCTGTCAAGCGGCTTGTATTCGATATCCGGAAGGCCGAAATTGTCGGATGAATCATCCGTAGGCTGGTCTTCGTTATCCTTTTTATTTTTTGCCATGGTTTTGGTTTTAAAAGGGTTCTTATTAACAAAAATAACCTAAATTCTTTAAAATCGAAGTGTTTAGAAGCTCCACGTCACCCCTCCCATCACCTGGAGGCCTCTCACCGGGTAATACAAATAGACCTGATAATTGTTCGACAGCAGGTTATTGAACTTCAAAAAGGCGGAGACCTTCTTTGATATGAAGTAATCGACGCGCACATTCAGGTCTACTGCCGGATCGAGCGTCACCGTTTTCATTGCCTGCTCGTCACGGGCTTTGATCCCTCCCTGGGCAATGAAATCAATATTAAACAGAAGCTTGGAATACAAACTATAGGAGGAATTAAACGCAAGGCGATACGTGGGCCGATAGGGTACGAAGGTGGTTGAATAATGAAAATAATCTCCGCGAAGTACCATCTTCACCGTCTCTCCATAGCTGTACCCGAGTTCAGCAAAAAGATTTAACCGTTGTGTGTTAGCCCGGTTATAAACCACGTCAAACCTGGCTCTGTCGTTCTTTGCATTTTGATAGAAATACAAGTTCTTCAGGTTGGCCGTAGATACGCCTGCTGCGAATGCCACTTTTTTACCCAGGTTTCCTTTCAAACCGGAAAGAAGTTCGACGGACCGGTTGGTATGAAAAATATCGATATTCGAATTGATCCATAGGTTCTCCCGTGAAAGCGTATGCAATGAAACTTTGTCGATGTCCCCGGTCAGGGCGGCATAGGCGGTCACCGATTCACTCAAATTGTAATCGGCCCTGACGTTGGGATAGACATGAAAGGATTTGTTCCTTCCGATCGTGTCGTTCTCGTACGCTACGTTGGCTCCCAGGGTTAACCAGAGTTCGTCAATCGGAGTGAATCGATAGGAAGGCTTAACTCTAAAAAGATTTCTTGGCTTCAGTCCGGGCCGGGAATCTTTTCGATCGATAAGGAAATAATCGGAATTCAAATTGATCCGGGCGTCCTCTGAAATTTTATAGACACCTTTAAAAAGAAGTCCCAATTCACTTTCCTGAGCAAGGTATTGATCGTTCAAATGACTGTATGAACCTTGCAGAGAATACGTAAGGTCGGCCGGCTTTGCATTTTCAATTCCGGCGCTCAGGCTCACCGTTGTATAATGCTGTGCGATTGCATCGCGATTGGGCTCCGTACCAGGGGTATATCCATAGAAATACGTGTTCCGGTTTTCATAGCCGATTGTTCCACTGGCTACGACGGAGTTGCTCATCGCCTTACCAAAGAGATTCATTTCCGTCGCACCACTCGCTGAGTTTTTGTGGTCCACAGGCCCATTTCCAAAGCTATGGTGATAAAAATGAGCGCCATAGAATTGATTCTTGTTGCGCTTCGAATTGAAAAAGGCCTCCAGGTAAGGGGAAGCATAATTTCCGTAGCCGGCGCTCAGGGAGTTGCCATATACTTTTGAAATATCTTCCTGCTTCAACTTCAACGGCCGGATGGCTGGATTAAAATCGGGTGTGGTGAATCGCAGGTTTTTGAATTGATAAACAATCTCAGGCGCGACAGGCTCCATCGGCCGCGGGGGAATCTTGTCAAAATTGCGGTCTGCCTGCGGCAAGGTAATCTGACGGTCTTTTAGGATTTGGATCTCTGCACTCGGGATACCGCCATCCTTTTCCCATTCCTGCTGCCCGAATAAGGAGATCGGGAAAAGGGTTCCGATCACGAGGACAGCAGCCCGAAGGAACAAGTGAAGTCCTTTGCTCCCGGGTGTCGGGTGAGAATACATCGATGGCTGTTTTGTCATTAATTCTTCTTGTTGTCGACTGTATCTTGCTCTGCCTGCTTTTGCTTTTTCAGCTCCTCGTCATCCAATTTTTTCAATTTCTCCTTTGCCTGGTCCTTAATGCCTTGCAAGGGGAAATTGTCGACCAATGATTTCAGGGTACCTTTCGCCTGAAACGTCTCCCCCATCGCAATATAATTGTCGGCCATCAGCAGGTAGGATTTCCCTACCCAGTCGGTGTAGGCGGCAAAGTCTTTGTTCAGGCCCACCAGTGTTTCATAGCATCCCTTGTAATCCTTGTTGAGATAGAAGATCTCACCCAGCAAGTATTTTGCTTCCGCGCCATACTCGTCCCGTGCTGTGTTGAGTGTGCTCAAAAATTCATCTTTTGCCGTCTCGAAGTCGCCGCGCCCCATGGCTGCCTTGCCGAGGAATAGCATAGCTTTATTTTCCGCACCGGCATTGACTTTTCCTTTCTCCAGGATCAGGCGGGCATAGGCATCTGCTGAATCATACTGCGCCAGCTGGAAATACGATTCCATTAGCCCTGTCCACGCGATCGATTGGTCCTTCTTCGTCGTCGCCAATTTGGCCAGCTTTTGGAAATGGGAAACAGCCCTCTCAAAACCTCCCCTCTTGAATTCCAACTCGGCCATCCGGTTGATCACCTTATTGGCGAAAGGGAAAGCATCATCGGAATTAATTTCTGAGTAGACTTTAAGTGCGCCCTCAAAATCTTTTAACCGGTACAGGGATTCCGCCCTGTAAAAATTGGCTTCCGCTTTTCGGGGACTCGCGGGATAGGCGCTGATATAATTAACAAGACTGTTGATCGCCCGTTGATAGTCCTGGTTGAAGTAGAGATTCTTTGCTGCCTCAAATTCCACGGTCTCAATTCCTTTTGCGTCCGGATTGGCCGCCTTGAACTGGGTAATATACTTGTCAAATTCACCCGATCGGTTCGACAAGGAGAGCGATTCTTGTAAGGGCAGCAACACCCCGGTGGCGATCGGATGAGTCGGAAATTTCTCCATTACCGCGATATAATCGTCGGCTGTCTTCGTATAGTCTTTGAGGTTATAGTACGAGGCTGCCCGGCGTTGATAGGCGTAGGGCAAAAAACGCGAGGGTTTATTGACAGAAATAATCTTGCTGAATTCCGATACCGCGGCGGCATAATTACCCTGTTCAAAATAGAATTGAGCCCGGTCAAACATGGCCTCGTCAACGTACCGGGAGGCGGGATTGTCTTTGATCACCTGATCCAGTTCGATGGCAGCGTCGCCGTACTTGCCCTGGATTCCGAGAATCACACCCAATTGCAAATGAGCATAATCCCCATCGGACGAGTTGAGCTGAATTGCTTTCTTGTACTGATTGACTGCGTCGGAATAGGCTTTGGTGACGTAATAACAATCCGCAAGCCGGAGGACGCCGTCGCTGTAGCTGGAATTCGTCGTTGCCGATATCCTGACAAATTCCCTGAAGTTGATGAGCGCCCTGTCATATCGCTGGACATTGTAATAAGCGTAGCCCAAGCCATAGCGCGTTTTGGAAAGGAGATCCGGGTTCGATTGCTGGACCACTGCCAATGCTCCTTCGTAGTTTGGAATAGCTTGAGTATATTTCTTTCCGATGGAATAGGCCTCCCCGCACCAGAAGCTCGCTTCCGCAACATATTTCAAGTCAACCGGTGTGCGCAACGATCGTTCAAAATAAACAACAGCCTGGGCATAATCCTCTTTATTGAATAGCTCGGTCCCTTTCAGATAGGAGGCCTTTTGATAGGCGCGATCGATAGCAGGACTTCGCGAGGGCAACGATTCAATGTATTCAATAGCTTTGTTGTAATTATTGGCATTGACATAGGCCACGGACAGGAGTTCCTTGACTTCGCCGATGTAAGCACTCCCGGGGAAATCGGTCAGAAATTTTTCAAATTCACTGATGGCTTGATCTGCGCGACCGAGGTCATAGCAAATTTTAGCAAATTGATAGGCGCTCTCTTCCGCCAACCGTTTGTCCGTTTTGAACTTACGGGAATTATCAAAGGCCGTGAGGGCCAATGGCTTTTGTTGTTGTTTCAAGTACAGTGATCCGAGATAATATGATGAATAAAATCCCACGGAATCTTTGTCGGATGCCGAAGATTTAAAGTACTCCAGCGCGGCGTTATCCTGCCCGATGGAAAAGGCCGCATATCCTGCGCGGAACAAAACGCTGCGGTCGGCTATATTTTTTCCATTCAGGTATTGCTGATACCCGGCGAGGGCACTTTTGTAATCGGATTTTTTGAACTGCGCCTCTGCCGAAAGGAGGGCAATTTCTTCGGGGTTGGAAAGGCCTTCCCGGTCTTTTAAACTGGCCGTGTATTTCAGGAGTGCATCGTAATCTTTTCGCTTGTAATGCACGTTGGCGATGAGGTAGGGTACAATCCGGGAATACGAAGGGTTTTGTTCAGCGCGCAACAAATCAGTCAATGCTCCATCGAAATCGCCCAGGCCATATTCAATAAAACCCGCATAATAACTAGCCGCAGGACCGTATTGTCCGCCCCCTGTTTTAATGTGGTTAAACTGGTCGAGCGCCTCTTTCAATTTCTTTTGATTGAACTGGCTATATCCAAACCGAAACCTCCCGGTATTCTCCTGTTCGGAGGACAACCCGGAAAAATCCAGCTGCTCATAGGCTCCCGCCGCCCTGGCGTAGTCTTTTTCATTGTAATAGAAATTGCCCAGATCGTAATGAG
>DATHFS010000067.1:0-5672 GCA_035317975.1 Cyclobacteriaceae bacterium
CTAATTTATGCAGTCCTTCTGCCCCGTCTTTGGCCTCGTCCACCTCCAGGCGAAGTTCTTTCTGGTCTTTTAAAATATCTTTCAGCACCGCGCGGATGCTTGCTTCATCTTCAATGATCAGGACCTTAGGCATAGGGATAACAATAAAACGAAAAAATAGACAAACCTTCCGGGACAGAACCGGAAGGTCTATCAGTGTGGAAATCAAATTAATGCAAGCCTGTAAGCCGGGTTCTGTTTCCCGACCAAAGTCGGGACTCTTATCATTTATCTGGCCCCGATTTCACAATCGGGATCAAGCAGCCTACCCGTGACGCCTGCTCCGACAAGTCGGGGCAGTTAGCGAGCCGCTATACCGTAAACGGGCGTCACTTATTTGGCCTTACAACTCGTAAGGTTTGCCGTGCCCCCGCAGTCACCCTTGGGGCGGTGAGCTCTTGCCTCGCCGTTTCACCTTTTCCCCGGCTGATACATCAGTCGGGGTAGTTTGTTTTCTGTGGCACTGTCTGTCCCCCGACGTTAATCGGAGTCCTTCCCGTTAGGAAGTACGATGCTCTATGTTGCCCGGACTTTCCTCCCCAACGTAGTCGGGGCGATAAGACGGCTTGCATTAAATGTAAATATCGGCAAATTTATTCGATACACGGTTCTCAGTTTACGTCAGCACCCGTCAGTTTCATCTCATACTGGTCGGCGAGGTTGGCAACTTCCTGAATCATTTCCTTTATCTCATCCTCGACCGCATTGTCATACCCGGATACGGCTTCCACCTGCAGGTAATTTTCACGGATCACAAAGCGCGCATAGTTGAAGAAAGCCGTTTGCTCCAACAGCATTTTCAGATCGAGGTGCGGACCTACCGGACACACTTTTGAACTCAGCGTGATCAGCTTGCGGTTATACAACTCGTTCTTTCTTACGATACCGATGACGGTTTGGAACCGGTTACCGGACAACGGAACAATAATAATGGATTGCGAAGCATTGTACTCCGTATGCTGCCCGCCAATCTCGTCTGCATAGCGCTTCATGAAAGTAATCAAGTCCATAGGAAAGGGGTTAAGGATACCGAAGTTAGTGAATGTTTGCCACGAAGGCCACAAAGACACGAAGAAAATTCAGGACGTGCGAAGAGCAAAAAAAATCAAAAACGTAGTGTCTTAGTGTCTCTGCCTGCGCTGAGACAGCTTCGGCAGACAGGTTCGTGGCAAAGGGGAGATCAGAAATAAAGGAAGTGACCCTTCACCTTGCCCTGCGAAAATTCCAACGCAGGAGCGGGGAGCCTGATCAGGTTCACGAAGTAAATCAAGGTGTTCACAACTTTTGATTTTGACTTGAACGCAGTCAGGTCAAAATCCAACCCCAGATAGTATTGCCGGTAAGGAACATAACCGGCAGCCCGATTCTGACTGTCATGGGCGTGGATCATGTTATCGGCTCCGTAGCCGGCGCTGATATTCAACCATTTAGGGAAGGGAATAAATTTATCCACGTCTACCGATAACCAGTAGGTTTGACCGTTGTAATCCTTCAGCACTTCGGATAAGCCGGAACCCAGGGTGCCCGGACTCAAAGGCGCGAGGGACGTGCGATGGAACGAAAATTTTGGATAAATACGGATTTCATTCCACCCCAGGTGCTGTCCCAGATAAAACCCCGACCCGCAAACATTAGCCAATAGATCCGTAGGGGATGCACCATATCCTGCTGAAAAGCCGTCGAAGATTTCAATGGAAGACATGATTACCAAACTGGTCAAGGCTCCGATTTTATCCGATTTCCGGATGGGGAGCCTGGACCATTGCAGCATGTGGGATCCAATCGAAGAGAGATGAAAAGCGGAATAAAAATGGCCTGCCTTATCAACTTGTTTCCATTCTCCGGCATCATTGAAGAATTGAAAAGACTGATGCGGATATTGGCTGTACCACACCTGGCTCAATCCAATCATCGACGTCGTGTACGCCAAGCCGGTCCCGATCACAACAGCTTTAAATCGCTTCTTATTAACGGGTGAAAGAACCGGGTCGGGCGTTTGTCCGAAAGAAATGGAAAAGGAACTGGCGAAGAGAAAAGGAAGTATCCACATGCGTTTCACCCGGTGGAGCGGGTCACAACGTTTAGTTTCCACCCTCGTCTTCTTTGATGGCCTCCTCCTGATCATTTTTTTGCTGGTCTTCCTTTTGCTTTTCTTCTTCGTCTTTCTTTCGGTTCCGCGCAGAGCGAAGGAGGTCCTTCACCTGATTAAAATTCTGGGTATGCAGCAGGCTTACTCCGGTTGTCAATGCCGTTTGCGTCCCCAGGGAGTTGGTCAACGAACTCACATTCGAACGGCTGTACATCTTGACTTTAAACTTGCCGTCCGGGGTGAGGAAGTAATCCACTGTCCAATCTCCGGCGATGCCGGAAATATCAGAACGATTCGACTGGTTGTTGTTGAATGCCCCGTCGCGCGTGACGCGCAGACGGCCGTTCAGGAAGGAGTAGGAGAGGCGCAATTGAAATGTGTTGAAGGCCTCCTGGTTCATGCCCTTCAAGTCCAGATCGATCTCCAGATTCTGATCCACCTGGCTTAACCAGTAGCTCAATTGATTGGAAAATAATTCACTCACACTGTTGGCAAACGTGCCGCTCGTGCTGATGGACTCACCATAAGGTGAAAACCTTCTTAACATGATCAGACTAAAGACCTGCTTCTTCAATTCCTGTTCATCCAGTTTGGCCTTGAACGCATTGAAGTCAAACCGGAGCTGTTCCGGGGCGCGGTCTGTGATGGGTACACTGACCGGGAGGGTGGGAGCATCGATATCAAAATTGATCGTGGGAGACATCATGAGGTCGGTAAGCTTTAACAGGACCTCTACCGGATACTTTCTTTTGATACTGGGTTCGTTAATGATACTCTGATCGGGCAAAATCGGGCCCAGGGAAGTAAGCTGGCGGTAGCTGGCTGTGATGTTCAGCGTGGCCTGGTAGGGATCACCGTACCAGGAAATGCGGCTTCCTTTATTGATCGAGAATTCTTTGTTAATAATATCGTACAAGGTGAAGTTGTAGGCCCCTTCGGTGAATTCGACAACGCCAAACATATTGAAATCTCCCTTGGTATCGATTTGTAAATTCAGGTCGCCATTGCCCCTTCCGCGGATGATGTCACCGGATTTGATATCCAGAATAATCGCCGCAAAAGCATCCGGTGTAACGTCCAGGTTCAGGTCCATGGTAATACCCGAGAGCTCAACTTTTTCTTTGGGTTTTTTTCGATTGGCCTGGATCACCAGGCTGTCGGTAAAGTGACTGAAATTAATGAAGTCTTTTTTCTCCACACTTTCCGTGCCGTTGATGGGAATGAAGATTCTGGTGTTCTTTTGAGTTTGAGCCTTGGCGGAAATCTTCATGTTCGATACCGGCCCAAAAATATTCAGATCACCGGTGGCATACCCCTGACCATAAAATAAGGAATTGTCTTTGGCCGCCGTGTTAAGTACTTGAAAATTTTTGAAGGCGGCATCGAGGTTGATGTGCATTTGTGAAAAATCGCGATGGGCCAGGTATCCGTTCAGTGTTGCCTTGTTGTTGAATGCGTCGACAAGATGGAAGTCTTTAAAAATAACCTGGTCGGGGACCATCCCGACAATCCCCGTAAAGGTGTAGGTGGTTTTCAGATAATCAATCATGATCTGTCCGCCGGAAATCTTTCCTTCTCCTTTTATTTTTGGGGAGCCGAATGTACCGGTAATGGCATATTCGCCGGTGAGCGTACCATCAATCTGCGAGAAGAGGCCCCGCAGAACGGGCTCGATAATTTTGACATTGGCATTTTCCAGGTTGGCTGTCACATTCAAAGGACTCTTCTTTTCATTAGGATTGTAGTACCCCGTCAGGTTGATAATCCGCTTGTCCAACCGGTCGATAAAAAAGTTGATATCAAACCGATCCTCCTGCTGATTCCAGACGTTCGTTCCGGTGACGTTGCCAATCAGGAAATTGTTGACGGTTAACGCCTGAATAGAAATATCGTTTTGCACGTACAGGCTATGATAGACATCCCGGGCGTTCACATTGCCGTTGACGGTACCGGCGAATTTTTCAGTACTCAATGGATTGATGATATCCAGGCCCAGGTTGCTCACCGTTAATTTCAACTCCGGGAGGGGTTGCGTAGAAATGCGTCCATCCAATAAAATCGACTGGTTTTCGTGATGGATTTCGAGATGATGAATGAGCCACTCTTTATCCTTGAGGAGGGTATAGTTTTTTTGATCGACCACCCACTCCTGTTCCAGTGCTTTGATCCGGGAGGGTAGGATTTTTATTTGCGTGCTGTCTTGCAGGAAATCAATTTCTGATTTTAATCGCACCAGGTTGGTATTCCCTGCCTGATCAAAATCCAATCCCAGATCAACATGTTCTCCATTCCAGATGGCCTCCAGCAGGAGATTTTTGGTCTTGAATGCCGGAGAATATTCCTGCCGTGCCGACGTGATCGTCAGCGCCGCCAGCACATCGGTGCTGTCCCGGACTTTGGAAGCACTCATCTCTATTTCACTGTTCAAAAACAATTTGTCCTGATAACGGAGGCTGTCAATTTGCGCTACAGCGTGCACGATTGAGGTAAACCCGTTTGAGAATTTTCCCTTCAGCAAAATATTTTTGGATACGCGGACATCCAGATTCATGAGCTTGGCAAGCGGGTTGATATTGTGCAGCGCCATTTGAAATTCGGCGTCGTATGCCTGTGATCGTTTTCTTTTGGAAGTATAATAGGAATCGATGGCTCCTTTGTCGTTTTTCAGATTGAGGTAAAATTCATGAAATAGCGTGGTCGCGTCTGAAAACAGGGTTGAGTAATAATAATTACCTTCGAGGTTGATATCAAGCAGGGAACTGGTCAAGGTCAGTTTTCGATGCAGCCCGTCAGTGCCTGAGATCACATGAAGAGAGTCGAGTCGCAAGGTGTCGTTTCGATAGAGCAGCGTAACGTTTTTGAAGTTTGCCCTTCCGAACAAACTGTCAATTTGAAGTCCGCGCGAATTGATATCGATGTAGGAGCTGATGAAAATCTTATCCTGAGAGAGATTGAGGGGTAAGAGAAAAGCGGTATCCAATTTGGCCTTGATGTTGACGATCTGCTGACCCTTCCTGAAATCGACAAAACCATCGGCATTGAATTTTAAGTTAGGATCATCGACAGTCAGTTTGCCGTTGAATAACTGACTGGAAAACTGGGCGTTGGTCGTGATGTTCGAATAATTGTAATGCAACAGGCCAACGGAACTTATCGTACCGTTCAATAAAAAATTCGCCGTCTTTTCCGTGAGTCCCTTTCCCTTGATTTGTCCCTGAAGAGAAACCTTTTGAAAATTGATGGTATCCTGAAGATAGCTGCCAAGATCAAAATCAGCCAGCGCAAGGTTCCCCTGGTAGACGGACTCATTGATCTTGCCTTCCAGAATTTTCAGGTTGATGTCTGACTTGATTTTGCCTAGTGGGGTTTCGAAATCCCCGTTGGCAACAAAATCGTTGACAAATCCGATAAAGTTGCCCGTGACGTGAAAACTGCCCAGCGGTTCCAGTTTACCATAGATGTCTTCCGGAAATAAAAATCGCAAGTCACTCATCGTCACCGGCCCATTTTTCAAATTGAGGTTGATAAATGTTTCGTTGATGGA
>DATHFS010000068.1:0-7451 GCA_035317975.1 Cyclobacteriaceae bacterium
GCACCTGATGGGAAGAGTCCTCGAAGATCTCCGGACCAAAGCCGTGGAGATCAGTCCGGAAGAAGGACTAGCGGCCCAGGTAGCCGTGCTTCTCCACGATGTAGGCCATGGCCCCTTTTCACATGCCCTTGAGCAAACCCTCCTTCCCGGTATGAAGCACGAGAGCTTGTCCTACCTTTTCATGAAACAATTGAACGGTGAATACAATAATGCCCTCGACCTCGCTCTCCGGATTTTCCAAAATACCTACCCCCGGAAGTTCTTCCACCAACTGATCAACAGCCAACTGGATATTGATCGCCTGGACTATCTGAAACGCGATAGTTTTTTTACCGGTGTTACAGAAGGCTCGATCGGTGCGGACCGGATCATCACCCTGCTTCGGGTAGTGGAGGATCAACTGGTCGTTGACGAGAAGGGTATCTACAGCATCGAGAGTTTTTTACATGCACGCCGGTTGATGTACTGGCAGGTTTATCTTCATAAAACGTCGGTCAGTGCCGAGCGTTTGATTGTCAATATCATCAAGCGCGCTCAGTACTTATTTTTGTCGGGAGAGAACCTGCCCGGCAGCGAGCCACTCAAGACCTTCTTAAAGAACAAGTATACATTCGATGATTTCCGGGACAAGCCAGATTTAGTCAACGCCTTCGGGCAACTGGATGATAACGACATTTGGGGTGCCATCAAATCCTGGCGAAGTCACGGTGATCCGATCTTGTCCCAACTTTGTGAAATGCTGTTGACGCGGAACTTATTTCAGATTCAACTGACGACGGAGCCCATAAAAAAAAATCATATTGAAAAAGTAAGGGCGGGCGTCGTCAAAACCTTTCATATTCTTCGCGGGGATGCGTCCTATTTGTTTTCTCATGGCGTCGTCTCCAACGAGGGCTATGTTGCGGAAGGGCAAACGATCAATGTGCTCACTAAAAGTGGAAACGTGATTGATATTGCTCATGCTTCCGATTTACCAAGCATTAAGGCCATCAGCAAAATCGTTAAAAAAAATTATTTATGCTGGCCTAAAAATGTATCTTTGTAACCTGTCAGAAAAGTCTGCATTAATCATGGTGTCTGACTAATAATGTTACCGGTATCATGAACGGACAATGAGTCGACTAATTCCTAACCCATGGAGTTTACCATTCAACAAATAGCCGTCATGTTGGGCGGGGAAGTGCAGGGAGAAGGAGCGCAAACGATCAACATGCTGGCAAAAATCCAGGATGCCAAAAAAGGGCAGATCGCTTTTCTTTCTAATCCGAAATACGAACAATATCTCTACACTACGCGCGCCAGTGCGGTCCTCGTAAAAAAGGACTTTCAACCTAAAAAAGAATTTACCACGACGCTCCTGCTGGTAGATGATCCCTATTCCTCCTTTACCGTGCTCCTCGAAGAGTACCACAAGCTCATCAGTTTTCAAAAGACAGGCATTGAACAACCGAGTTTTGTCGGCGAGAATTTCGCGGTTGGAAAAAATATTTACCGCGGTGCGTTTTCTTACATCGGCAACAACGTAAAGGTGGGCGACAATGTAAAAATTTACCCCCACGTATTCGTAGGCGATGATGTTGTTATCGGCGACAACACGATCCTTCACCCGAATGTAAAGCTTTACGCCGGGACCAAAATCGGCAACAACTGTGAGATCCACTCCGGCACAGTCATCGGCAGCGATGGCTTTGGATTTGCGCCGCAGGATGATGGAAGTTATAAAACAATCCCCCAACTCGGCAACGTCGTCATCGAAGACAATGTGGCCATTGGCGCGAATACCGTTATTGACTGCGCCACATTATTGGGTGACTCCACGATTATCCGTCAAGGAGTAAAACTGGACAACCTCATCCAAATTGCTCACAATGTAGAGATTGGTAAAAACACGGTCATCGCAGCCCAGGCAGGAATATCCGGTTCAACCAAAGTGGGTGAAAATTGTATGTTAGCCGGACAAGTAGGCATTGCGGGACATTTGGTTATTACCAATAACACCAGCATCGGGGCTCAGGCCGGTATAGGAAAATCCGTGAAAGAAGAAGGTCAAAAAATTCTTGGCTCTCCCGCCTTTGAGATCAAGGAATACTTCAGAGCGTATGCCGTTTTTAAGCGCCTTCCCAATCTCCATGACCGCCTTCGTGAGTTGGAGAAGAAAGTGTACCAGACAGAAGCCATGATGGAAAAGCCCCTGAACAATGGGAATGCCGAAAGGTAAAGGAGTCTCCCTTTTAATTTGCAAACGATATTTTGGTGTTTAATTAGACTAATTAGGGTCAAATTCCTAACTTTTTGGAATATCGACTTAATCGGGCGTAAATTTGCCATCTTTTTACCAACATGATGCTAAATTACAAGCAGCAGACCATTAAGAAATCCGTGACCCTCTCCGGGGTGGGTTTGCACACGGGAGTTCAGACCAACATGACCTTCCTGCCTGCCAAGGCTAACCACGGAATCAAATTTCAACGGACGGATCTACCCGGCTCCCCCATCATCGATGCCGATTGCGATCGTGTGGTGGATGTATCCCGCGGGACCACCATCGAACAAAACGGGGCGCGGGTCAGCACGATCGAGCATACCCTGGCCGCCTGCGTTGGCCTTGAAATTGATAACGTACTCATTCAGCTCGACGGACCGGAGGCGCCCATCATGGACGGAAGTTCCATACAGTTTGTCAACATTCTAAAAGAAGCGGAGACCGAAGAACAAAACGCACTGCGCGACTTTTTTGAAGTCCAGGATAGTATCTTCTACCGGGAAGCCTCCCGCAATGTAGAAATCGCAGCCTTGCCATTGGACGATTACCGGGTAACCGTAATGATTGATTATAATTCCCCTGTCCTGGGAAGTCAGCACGCTTCCATCACCAATATCCGGCAGTTTGAAAAAGAGATTGCTTCCTGCCGCACGTTCTGCTTCCTTCACGAACTGGAAATGCTTTATAAGAACAATCTCATTCGCGGAGGCGACCTTAACAATGCTATCGTGATTGTGGACCGCGTGGTAGAGCCACATGAATTGGATAACATCGCCAAGATGTTGAACAAACCCAAGGTGGAAGTTAAGAAAGAGGGCATCCTCAACAATGTGGAGCTTCGTTACAATAACGAACCCGCAAGGCATAAACTCCTCGACATTATTGGCGACCTGGCCCTGGCCGGACGCCCGTTAAAAGCACAAATCCTGGCCGCACGTCCGGGGCATGCAGCCAATGTTGCTTTTGCCAAGAAATTGAAAAAAGCGATGGCCCTGGCCGACAAAAAAGGAATACCGCGCTATAATCCAAGTCTCCCGCCGGTCATGGACATCAACCAGGTGATGTGCACGCTGCCGCATCGGTATCCCTTCTTATTGATTGACAAAATCATTCACCTGGACAGTGAAAGTGTGGCAGGTGTAAAAAATGTGACGATGAATGAGCCTTTCTTTCAAGGCCACTTCCCCGGAAATCCCGTAATGCCTGGCGTACTCCAGGTGGAGGCCATGGCACAGATTGGAGGTATTCTCGTTCTCAATACGGTACCCGATCCTGAAAATTATTGGACCTATTTTCTTGGGATTGAAGACTTTCGTTTCAGAAAAATGGTATTGCCCGGAGATACGCTCATCATTCAGTGCGACCTCCTGGCTCCTATTAAACGAGGTATTGCAAAAATGAATGGCCGTGGCTACGTGGGCAGCACGCTGGTATGCGAAGGCACTATGACGGCCAGCATCGTCCGAAAAGATTCATGAGTTATCCTCTCGCAAACGTTCACCCTGAAGCAAAAATTGGCAGCAATGTTACGATTGAGCCTTTTGCTACCGTACAAAAAAACGTAACCATCGGAGATGGAAGCTGGATCGCTGCCAATGTCGTGATCTGGGAAGGTGCGCGCCTCGGAAAGAATGTTAAGATTTTTCCCGGCGCTTCCATATCTGCTGTTCCACAGGACCTGAAATTCGCAGGGGAAGAAACCGAGACCTTTATTGGCGATAATACCGTGATCCGGGAGTTCGTCACCATCAGCCGCGGGACGTCCGACAAATACAAAACGGTCGTCGGCAGCAATTGCCTCTTGATGGCGTACGTGCACATCGCACACGACTGTATCGTTGGCAACAATTGCATTTTGGCCAATGCGGTGCAGCTGGCCGGCCATGTACAAATTGATGATTGGGCTATCATCGGCGGCTCGAGTGCCGTACATCAATTCGTAAAAGTCGGTGCGCACGTCATGGTTTCCGGTGGGTCGCTCGTGCGAAAAGATATCCCCCCCTATACCAAAGCTGCCCGGGAGCCCCTCACCTACTGCGGCATCAATACCATCGGTTTACGGCGCAGGGGTTTTGATGCCGACAAGATCAGCGAGATCCAGGAGATCTACCGTTATATTTTCCTCAAAGGACTCAACAATTCGAAAGCCATTGACCTGGTCGAAAAGGAGCTGCCCACCAGCATCGAAAAAGAGTACATCGTCACCTTCATCCGTGGATCGGAACGCGGGATCATGAAAGGCTTTTCCACCAGCACTTCATCGTTTGAATGAAGATCACGGTTGAAAATCTTGGAAAACGGTTTAACCGCGAGTGGATTTTTAAAAACGTTACCAGAACATTTGAATCAGGTCATACCTACGCTATCGTAGGTCCGAATGGATCTGGAAAATCTACCTTACTTCAGATTCTTTGGGGCCAACTCCCTCCCAGCATAGGAACACTTACGTATTCCCAGGACCAGGGTCTCATTCCTGTCGAGGAAATTTTTAGCTATTTGTCCATTGCCACACCTTACCAGGAGTTGATCGAAGAATTTACGCTGGAAGAAATGGTTCGTTTTCATTTCCATTTCAAGAAATCCAGGGGGGGCTCCATTCAGGAAATTATCGAAAAAATGGAACTCACCCACGCCTCCGGAAAATTGATTTCGAACTTTTCCTCGGGGATGCGGCAACGGCTCAAACTCGGATTAGCATTCTTATCGGAATCCGCCATCCTCTTTTTTGATGAGCCGACTACCAACCTGGATAAGAAATCCATCCAGTGGTACTGGGATCAGTTTTCACACCTTCCCCCGGGGCTAATGATATTAATTGCCTCCAATCAGGAAGCCGAATATCCCAATACAGCACAAAAAATTGATATTTCAACCTATCGGTAAGGTTACAAACCGTTGAAGTGCCCGATTAAACCCTGAAAACCAAGGGCAGTGGAACAGCCTGCCTGGAGCGGTTTTTTTTAGAACCTAGCTTTCGTTAAATTTAAGAAGTTTTAAAACCATTGGACATGAAATTTGCAAGTAAAATCGTCTTGGCTCTGGGGATTGTATGTTTTTTAATGATGTATGCCGGGTGCAAGAAGCATAAGGATGAGCCCGTTCCGTTTACGGATCAGCAACTGGATTTGTTGAACAAAGCAGTCTGGAAGGTAACTGCCGTAACACTGGGTGGTGTCGATAAAATGTCGGATTACGCAAATTTTCAATTGACCTTATCGGGCACCAAGGGACAAACTACTTTTAATTTTAGCACCTCGGGCAGGCCTGCCTTAAGCCCTTGGCCGTCGAGTGGCCAGTTTACTTTTGTCACTGGCTCGACCACCAACTTATCCCGCAACGACACTCCGCCGGTTATTGTACAGTATGCCGTGACGGCGACCAACCTCAATATGAGTTTTTCATTTACCGGAAATGGATATACCAATCGTACCGCGAATGTTACAGGCGATTGGATCTTTACTTTTGGTCACTAACAAAAAAAATAAATACCATCTTCAATGTCCCGCGGTCTGCGGGACATTTTTATTTTAATACCACCACCGTTATCCCATCTCCACCTCGCTCAACATGCTCATCGCCTATGGAAGCTATTTGCCGAACCGACTTTAATCGTTCCCTTACCACCTTTCTCAGTACGCCTTCGCCCTTTCCGTGCAGAATTTTTAATTCTCCCTGACCCAGTAAAATAGCATCATCTAAAAACCGGTCCAGTAGCGGCAACACCTCATCTACCCGTTTACCCCGGATATCAAGGGTACTCATGAATTGCGATTGTCTTTTATACAAGTCCAGTCCATAGGACTTCGCTTTCGAAGGCGATAAAGAACCGGCCTGATCACTCCTCACAAGTTCCTCCATCCGGAGTGTAGAACGGATATCTCCAAACTGAACGACTGCTTTACTCCCACTGACTGAGCTGACGGTTCCTGTCACCTCCTGACCGATGATCCTCACTTTATCACCTACCTTGAACAATTCGTTTAGTATAATCCCCGGGCCTTCCGCTGGAAGTACTTTTTCAGTAAGGGCTTTCAGACCCTGCCGTGCTTTTCGCGTTTCCTTTTTCTCCGCCTTGTTCTCCTGAATATGGCGGATGGTTTTCTCAATTTCACGGTTTGTTTCCTTCAATATAAAGGAGGCTTCCGATTTAGCTGAATTGATGATCTCTTTTTTGCGCCCTTCCAATTCGGAGGAAAGTTTCTTGTATTTGGCCAACTCCTGCGTTAGGAGGTTTTCCTTCTCCTTTAGCTCCGCCTCTTTTCTGACCAGCGATTGTTTTTCTTCCGCTACGGATCTCATCAGTCCGTCCAGCCCCGTTAATTCTTTTCCAATAATGACTTCCGCCGATTCAATGGTTTCGGAAGGCAGTCCGGTTTTCCGCGCGATTTCCAATGCGAACGAACTTCCGGGACGCCCGATCTCCAACTGGAAAAGGGGCTCCAGCTTCCTGATGTCAAACAACATGGCACCGTTGCGGATGCCTGACCGGTTTTCAGCGAAGAGTTTTAAATTGTAATAATGGGTAGTGGCGACACCCCAGACCTTTTTTTCAAGCAGGGTAGCCAACACGGCCTGTGCTATGCCCCCGCCAAAATTCGGATCCGTGCCCGAGCCAAGTTCATCCAGCAAGACCAGGGTCGACTCCGATGCTTGCGCAATGAAGTAGGCCATGTTGCGCAAGTGGGAGCTGTAGGTACTCAGATCATTTTCGATTGACTGTTGATCGCCGATGTCAAGGAATAGCGCTGAGAAAATACCCACCGAAGACCGATCGTGAAGGGGTACCAGCAGTCCGCATTGGGCCATGTATTGAATAAGTCCTACCGTTTTCAAGCATACCGATTTCCCTCCCGCATTGGGCCCCGAAACCAGGAGCATGCGATTGTTTACCGTCAGGTCAATCGTTAATGGGATCACCTCACGCTTGCCCTTCAAACTTAAATACAGTAGAGGATGCCGGGCGTGAAGCCAGTTTAAGTCAGGACCTTCTTTCAACTGTGGCAACGCAGCGTGTAAATCGATCGCTAATTTTGCTTTGGCACGGGTAAGCTCCAGTTGAGCGAGAAAATGATACGATTGATGCAATCCTTCCAGATTGTCCCGCAATAGGCCCGTCAGGTCTTTCAGAATTTTAACCACCTCTCTCCGCTCGGCATGTTGCAGGTCGCGAATTTCATTGTTGACCTCC
>DATHFS010000069.1:0-3757 GCA_035317975.1 Cyclobacteriaceae bacterium
GATCGGAACAAGGCCTGCACCATTGATCTTGGTGTTCCTCGTGTAGAAAATTACTTTCATCATGTCTCCCATAGTGCACCGAATTAAGGTTGAAAATTGATTTTTTGGCTCTCCAAAATCAAGATGTTCATTGACTGAACCACTTAACTATCAGAGGCTTAGAGTCAATTCGGTGCACGAGTCTATTTCATTGATGTGGTGCACCGAATTTCCGCCTACGGGTTGGTGAAACTTAGTTGAATCTGGTGGGCTGCTAAATGCAAAAAGCCCGAATTCATAGCGAATTCGGGCTTTTAGTTGTACTTGGTTTGAAACTTGTGGAGCCGCAGGGAATCGAACCCTGGTCCAGAGAAGATGAACGTGTACGTTCTACATGCTTAGTTGACTTTGATTGTCGGGAAGAGCAAGGCAGGCAACAGCCAAACTTTTCCTTAGCCGCTGTTGTCTCGACAGCACACCGCGACACAGTGCTGCCCAGTTCTGCTTTTCGACACCGCGATTTCAGCTCCTGCAAAACGGAGTCGCTGAGCGATGATGGCCTCCCGCCTCTTAGACGGAATAAGCTAATCCAACCTTAGGTCAGATTAAGCAGCCATGGCGTAGTTAGACTCGCCTGCTAGTTGTTGGGACTATCTTTCAAGGCTCTCACCCCATGAGCCTGCATGCTGGCATACACCCTCACACATCCTGTCAAAACCGGTCGGCCCCAGTGAATCAATAGGCAATAGGCAAATAAACAGTAGGCAAAGTGCCTGCTCTTGCATTGAAGATCTTTGCACGAACAGGGGGACAAAAATACGGAAAGAAAAGTTCACTGGAAAATCCTGAGACAGTGGGCAGTAAGCAGTACGTCGTAGGCAAACTCCCCCCTCTCCGCTTCGGAGAGGGGCCGGGGGTGAGGACAGTAGGCAACGGCCTGTCCCCGCGAACAAGTCATTCCCCAATCCACCCCAAAAAAAGTGTTAGCTCAAACTCCTCCCCTCTCCGCCTCGGAGAGGGGCCGGGGGTGAGGTGACCTCCGCCCCCACCGTATCAATCACCAAATAATCTCTCTTCGACACCCCTTGCCGCGCCAGCAACTCGGCCAAAAAGCCTGTTACAAAAAGCTGAACGCCGATCACCAGGGCCACCAGAGCAAGGTAAAAAATGGGTTGCTCCACTATTTCCCGCTTCACGGGGATTTTTGAAATGAACTGCGCATCAACCTTATCCCAGATCAACTTCACGGTAAATCCAAATCCAATAACAAAAAACAAAATTCCCCACGTCCCGAAAAAATGCATCGGCCGGCGCGCAAACCTGCCGACAAATGTGATCGTCAGCAAATCCAGAAATCCACGCACAAATCGCTCCCAGCCAAATTTACTATGACCGTATTTCCGCTCGCGGTGCTCGACCACCTTCTCCGTAATCTTCGTAAACCCGGCCCACTTAGCCAGCATGGGAATGTATCGGTGCATTTCACCATAAACCGTAATATTTTTCACGACGGCCGAATCGTAGGCCTTTAGTCCACAATTAAAATCATGAAGCCGGATCCCCGAGATCAGGCGCGTGACATAATTAAAAAACCGGGATGGAATGGTTTTGGTTATCGGATCGCGACGCTTTTTCTTCCACCCGCTCACGAGGTGATATCCGTCTACTTTGATCAAGTGATATAAACCTGGAACTTCGTCGGGACTGTCCTGCAAGTCTGAATCCATCGTGATCACTACTTCACCGCGTGCAGCTCTAAAGCCCGTTTGCAGCGCGGCAGACTTTCCAAAATTGCGGTTGAATTTGATGCCTTTGACAGCCGGATCGATGGCGCTCGCCTCCTTTATTTTTTCCCAGGTTTTGTCCGTGCTTCCATCGTCAATGAAAATTACTTCGTAAGTAAAGTCGTTCGCTTGCATCACTCTGCCAATCCATTGACTGAGTTCCAGGATGGATTCCTCTTCGTCTTTGGCAGGAATAATAATCGAAATCGCGAGGGTGTTGAGCATCAGCCTGGAATAGCGTCAGGGTTTCTCTTTTGGGTAAAGAATGAAATGAGTAAGCCGATCCCAAGGCCAAAGATCACTCCACCGACCAGTCCAAAAATCAAGAGTGCCTCTGCCGATGTAAACATCCCGGCGAATTTCATGGCCTGGTCGATCTGCTCTTCCGACATTCCCCGTTTCTGCATTTCTTCCAGTTGCGTTTCCTTTATCAGATCAAGGAATCCGGAATCAACAAACTTCAGATAGACATACATGAAAATGCTGGAGATGACACTGGAAACCAACCCCGCCCAAAATCCGATCCCTACTCCCTGGCCAATCGTCATGAACCCGTCCCCATTGTCCTTATAATACTTATGAGCCAGATAGATCAGGACAAAACTAAAAACCGTGGTTATCCATCGGCCCGGTCCGTCCGGTTTCATACCTGAAATGGCCATGATCAGGAATGAAACAATGCCAATGCCTCCAAGGAATAAACCATAGCGCATTCCGGCAGAACGAGTAGTGACTTTTTCTACAATCGATTCATTTTGGGGTTCCATGATATTAGGGTTTAGGTTGACGCCTTAAAATTACGGATATTATTATGCTTACAAAGAAACTGATGCCGAAGCTCTGCCAGAAGTAAAGATAGGCCAGATCTACCCCCCGCGTCGCCGGAAGGTCGTTTATAACCCGTTCATAGTCGGCTTTCCCAATGCGCTCCACAATTTCTGGGGGGATCAACTTGATCTCCTCCACCTTGAGCGATATATAAGAACTTATAAATTCGGGCCGGAGTGCTGTGAAAATCCAAATTATCAAAAACGCTACCAGGGCAAAAACAGAGGTAAAGACCAAACTCATGAACATCCCCTGCCAGAAATACAACGTCCCTTGCTGAAAATAATCGCGAAACTCTTTTATCGTAAAAAAGAGAAGTACGCCGAAAAGAATGATCCTGAAATCCATATAAGGCGGGATCAAGAAGGGATGACGTCCCAGGAAATACAACCCCAACAGCATCATCATTCCCACGACACCGGAAATGAGTCCATTCCTGACGGCAATCGCCACCCACGGATACTTCTTAAACATCGAGCCAGTGTCTCGAATTGTTGAAAGTCGCCACGACCTTGCCGGTCAACGTGGCACCAAGCCACGGAGAATTTTTGGACCTGGACAAATTATCGCCCGGAGAAAATGTATACTCCAACGAAGGATCAAACAAAGTCAAATTGGCCTTCGCGTCGACGTCAATAGCGGGCAGGCTCAGGCCCAAAATCTTCCGGGGGTTGGAGGTTACTTTTTCTATCAGGCTTTCCATCGCCACCCATTTTGAAAGCGAGGCGAGCTGGGATCCAAACGTCTGCAAGTTGATGATCCCAAAGTCTGCCTGGTCAAACTCCAGGTTTTTGCTCTCCTCATCCTGGGGCACGTGACCGGAAGACAACACATCGATGGTTCCGTCATTGAGGCCTTTGATCAAGGCTTCGTTATCTTCTTTTTCACGTAAGGGCGGATTTACTTTGTAGTACGTGTTGAAGTCATGAAGTAAACTATCATCCAGCAAGGCTTGATACGCCGGGATATCGCACGTTATGTTCAGTCCTTTCTTTTTCGCTGTCCGGATCAGACCAACCGTTTTGGCCGTGGAGATTTTAGCGATATGCAAACGACCGCCGGCATAATCGAGCAACTTCAGATTCTTGCTCACCGCCACTTCTTCCGCAATCCGTGGCATGCCTTTGAGTCCCAGCATCGTGCTGTTTACTCCTTCATTCATCTGT
>DATHFS010000070.1:0-7055 GCA_035317975.1 Cyclobacteriaceae bacterium
GCTTGCCGATCGACAATGCGACAGCCGGCTCAGTAAGAACAGTATCAGCTAATTAATTTACGCAGCATGGCAACTACCCATAGTCATACTTCTGCAGATGTCCACCACGATGACCATGACGAAGAACATGCTCATCATGGCAATTTTTGGACTTCTTATGTTTTTTGCCAGGACCACAAAGTCATTGCCAAGCAATTCCTCATTACGGGTATGGCCTGGGCACTCCTGGGTGGTATCTTTTCGGTTATTTTTCGCCTTCAACTGGGTTTTCCGGAAGCCAGCCTGGCTTGGTTAAAGCCCGTACTGGGTGGGTGGATCACGGAACAGGGAAAAATTGACCCTGAATTCTATCTGGCGCTCGTCACCATGCACGGAACCATCATGGTCTTCTTTGTGCTCACAGCCGGATTGAGCGGAACCTTCAGCAACTTTCTCATTCCACTTCAAGTAGGAGCCCGGGACATGGCCTCGGGTTTTATGAATATGCTTTCCTACTGGTTCTTCTTCCTGTCCAGTTGCGTCATGGGCACCTCACTATTTTTGTCAACCGGTCCTGCCGCCGGCGGGTGGACGGTTTATCCACCCTTGAGCGCCTTACCGCAGGCGATCTCCGGTTCCGGATTGGGAATGACGCTTTGGCTCGTGGCGATGGCGCTCTTCATCGTGAGCACCTTGCTTGGAGGGATCAATTATATTACCACGATCATCAACTTAAGGACGCAGGGAATGTCCTTTACCAAATTGCCGCTCACGATCTGGGCCTTCTTGTTTACAGCGATCATTGGTCTGCTTTCATTCCCGGTCCTCTTCAGCGCGGCCTTGTTGTTGATCTTTGACCGGAGTTTCGGTACAAGTTTTTTCTTGTCGGATATCTACGTTGCCGGGGAAGCGCTTCCGAATCAAGGAGGAAGCCCGATCTTGTTTCAGCACTTGTTCTGGTTCCTCGGTCACCCTGAAGTATATATTGTGCTGCTGCCAGCCCTGGGGATCACCTCCGAAATCATTGCAACCAATTCGCGAAAGCCCATCTTTGGATACAAAGCCATGGTGGGCTCCATGTTGTTCATCACCATTCTTTCCTTCGTGGTATGGGCTCATCACATGTTTGTAACGGGCATGAATCCTTTCCTGGGTTCCATTTTTACCTTACTGACCTTGATTATCGCTGTCCCGTCGGCAGTAAAGATCTTTAACTATGTCACTACCCTGTGGAAGGGCAACATCCGGTTTACACCGGCGATGCTCTTCTCTATCGGTCTGGTCTCGTTCTTCCTTACCGGTGGGATCACCGGCATCTTTCTGGGTAATTCAGCGGTAGACATCCAACTGCACGATACTTATTTTATAGTGGCGCATTTCCATTTGGTGATGGGTAGCGCGTCGTTCTTTGGCATGCTGGCTGGCGTATACCACTGGTTCCCGAAGATGTTTGGCAGGCTCATGGATGACCGGCTGGGATACATCCACTTTTGGATCACATTTATCGGCGTCTATTTGGTCTTTTTCCCGATGCATTACATTGGCATTGCCGGCTTTCCAAGAAGATATTATTCCTGGACCAATTTCGAGACCTTTAGCGGGTTCACCGACCTGAATACGCTGATCAGTATAGCGGCTATCCTGACGTTGGCAGCGCAGTTTATTTTCCTCTTTAATTTTATATACAGCATTTTCAGAGGCAAAGCAGCTCCCGCCAACCCCTGGAATTCAACAACACTGGAATGGACAACACCGCAACATCCCCAGCACGGCAACTGGCCAGGAGCCATTCCGACCGTGTACCGCTGGCCTTATGATTATAGTAAGCCGGGCGCCAAAGAAGATTTCATTCCTCAGCACATTCCGTATTCTGAAACGCCGGAGTCTAATTTGCCCCATGAGAATGAGCAGATCAAATTGGAATTGGGTAATGGTGGAGCCATTGTGGTAGAGGATAAGAAACACTAAGCCGGCGGTTTAGACCAGGACTTGAACTCAACAGCGATCGGGGGATTTCGTAAGCTTTGCTTCAGTACCCTGATCGCTGTTTATTTTCTCATCCTGGTAGGAGGGATCGTCCGCAGTACCGGTTCGGGAATGGGTTGTCCCGATTGGCCAAAATGCTTTGGGCGGTGGACGCCACCGACGTCGGCAGAGCAGCTTCCGGAGAACTACAAAGAAGTGAATTCCGCTTTCCGCGAAAAGAAATATCAGAAGTTCATAAAGTATTTGCGCGCCTTCGGACTTGATGCCACAGCAGAAAAAATGCAGCACGATAAATCCATTTTGGCAGAAGATGATTTCAATGTCGTCAAAGCCTGGATCGAATATGTGAACCGCCTTGTCGGGGTAGCGATAGGCCTGTTTATAATCGCGTTGTTCTGGAAGTCAATTCGCCTGCGCAAGTTCTATCCCTCTATTTTCATTTTTTCGTTAGTGGTATTGATCGCGGTGATCGTGCAGGGATGGTTCGGTTCTATTGTGGTGTCCACCAACCTTACCACCTGGACCGTGACGGTCCACATGCTATTGGCGCTGGTAATGGTAGGGCTGCTTGTGTATTTGTTGCGGCTCAGTGAAGACGGCCGTGATTACGGCGCGTCTGCCGGATTGAAAGGGGTATTGTTAGCATGCATCGCGACCCTGTTGATTCAGATTTTTTTTGGTACACAGGTCAGGGAATCCATCGACCGGCTTGCCACGCTGAATGTGATCAGGGAAAGCTGGATTTCCCAATTGGGGATTTCGTTTCTTGTCCATCGGTCATTTTCATTGTTGGTATTGCTCCTCCATTTGATTTTGGTAATAAAATTGGTGAAAACAGGAGAAAATAATCCTTTATCCCTTGGGCTAATAGTTTTACTTTTAGGGACGGCCGCGACAGGGGTGGGGATGGCCTGGTGGGCTGTGCCCGCCGTGCTGCAACCGATCCATTTAGTATTGGCGACAGGAGCATTGGGGTTGCAATTAATGCTGTTTTTTAGAATGTACGTGCGACAACAAGAGGTGTTAACAAATTGATATGGTTTCGCAAGAAATTCAGCTTTCCGGATCGATTCATTTCCTAGCTAAGGCGAAGGCATTCAACGAATTGCTGAAAGTGAGATTGTCTTTTCTGGTGGCATTTTCCTGTGCTTTTGGTTATGGCCTGGCAACGCAGGGACGGGTGAATTGGGAGACGCTTCTGATGTTGACGTTGGGAGGGTTCCTGCTTTCTGGAGCTTCCGTTGGCCTCAACCAGGTGATGGAGAGAGATATCGATAAACTGATGACCCGGACGATGAACCGTCCTTTGCCTACACACCGTCTTTCTGTTCGGGAAGCGCTCGCCTTTATCTTTCTTTGTTTTGCCGGCAGTATGATCTTGCTGTGGATGTACACGAATCCGTTGACCGTATTTTTATCGGTCATCTCCATGGTCTTGTATTGTTTTGCTTACACCCCCTTGAAGCGGGTGGGTCCTGTAGCGGTGTTTGTCGGTGCCATTCCCGGCGCATTTCCGCCTTTGCTGGGATGGGTTGCCGCCACGGGTTCTATTTCGCACGAGGCCTTGATCATCTTTGGGATCCAGTTTATCTGGCAGTTCCCTCACTTCTGGGCGATTGCCTGGGTGTCGGACGACGATTATAAAAAAGCCGGCTTTAGACTTTTGCCTTCAGGAGGCGGGAAGGATTTGAATACGGCCGTTCAGATCATGATCTATACTATGTTCCTCATTCCGCTTGGATTACTTCCTGCCAAATTTGGGATCACCGGACTGGACTCGGCCATCGTGGCGACCGTCTGCGGCGTTGCCTTTTTTGCTCAGACCTTTTCGCTATTAAAAACGGGCAGCCGTCAATCTGCGCTGCGACTCATGTTTGGATCTTTTTTGTATTTACCGATTGTTCAGATTGCGTATTTATTAGATAAGATCCAATAACGAATGATCAATTAGCAAATGTGCCGATGTGCCAATGGGTTTACCACCAATGACCAATAACCACCACCAATGACCACCGAATTCAAAATTGTTGAGGAACCGAAGAAGCCGATTTCCATGCATCCGAAGAAATTTGCGATGTGGCTGTTTCTTGCCAGTGTAGGGATGTTGTTTGCGGCTTTTACCTCGGCCTACATTGTCAGGCAGGCGGAGGGGAACTGGGTTTATTTTGAGTTGCCGAGACTTTTTTATTATACCACGGCCATTATTGTGCTAAGTTCTGTAACAATGCAATGGGCGTACGGGTCGGCAAAAAAAGATAATCTGAACCGGGTGAAATGGCTGGTGAGCGCGACTTCGGTTTTGGGGATTGTTTTTCTGGCCGGGCAGGTATTGGCCTGGCGCGAGTTAGTGAAAATGAGTGTCTATTTTGTAGGGAACCCGTCAGGTTCGTTTCTTTATGTTCTCACCGGATTGCACGGTCTGCACCTGGTCACAGCCATTATTTTCCTGTTGATTGTGCTGAACGCCACCTGGAACTATAAGGTCCATTCAAAAAACATGGCGCAGATGGAAATGTGTACAACCTACTGGCATTTTTTGAGCGGTCTTTGGCTTTATTTATTTGTATTCCTATTATTGTACCGTTGAATTGTTGATTAAATTAGGCGAAAAACGAATTAGATCTATGGCACATTCTACAGCCACAACAGCACCAGGTGAAAGCCTATGGGATGGCGGAGTTTCCCCGATGGGCGTCAGCTATGGCAAGCTCATGATGTGGTTTTTTCTGCTCTCTGACGCATTTACCTTCTCTGGACTATTAATTACCTATGGATTGGTAAGGTCCTCCCACCAGGCCTATAACGGGGCGGCAGAAGCCTTTACATTTTCCCACGACTATTGGCCTGTTCCGGAGCGCGTTTATGAAGCTGTTCCTTTTTTACATGGTGTAACCCTGCCCTTGGTTTTTGTAGGGATCATGACCTTCGTTCTTATCATGAGCAGCGTAACGATGGTATTGGCCGTTGAAGCCGGTCATCGTATGGACCGGGCCGCGGTCGAGAAGTGGATGCTCTGGACGATCCTGGGCGGGATTACTTTTCTGGGATGTCAGGCATGGGAATGGACGCACTTCATCGTTGGGACAGACGCGGGCACGACCATCAAAGAATTTGTGAATGGAGACCTGGTCACCCGGGTGATTCATGGGGCCAATCTTCACGAAAACCAATACGGACCTCCGGATTTTGCCGATTTCTTTTTCTTTATCACGGGCTTCCACGGGTTTCACGTATTCAGCGGAGTGTTGTTTAACTTTCTTATTTACTACAATACGGTGACCGGCGTTTACGACCGCCGTGGACATTACGAAATGGTCGAAAAGGTGGGATTGTACTGGCACTTTGTGGACCTGGTTTGGGTATTTGTATTTACATTTTTCTATCTGGTTTAATTTTAATCCGAAATAAACATGGCGCACGACGAACCTCAGGTAACCGTACTACCTCCCGACAAAGAAAAGATCAAGAAGCTATGGACCGTTGCATTGATTTTGCTGGTGATCACGATTTGTGAATTCATTGTTGCCTTCACCCTTCATCATGGCCCGTTAAAAACTTCCATTTTCGTCGTAATGACGATCGTAAAGGCGGCGTATATCGTAGGTGAATTCATGCACCTTCGCTACGAAGCTAAATTATTGATGTGGTCCATTTTGATCCCAATGTCTTTTGTAGTCTGGATGCTCGTCGCATTTGTCTACGAAGGCATGAAAATTTCCCTGGTTCGCTGGTAAATCCTTGCGGTATTCATACGGAGGGCTAAAGTGATGAGACTTTAGCCCTCTTTTTGTGTTCCATACGATGACAAGAAAAATCATTTATCTTTTTTTGGCGCTGTTACTTCCGGTATTGATCTTTCTTTTTTTGAAGAAGTTCGGAAAAAATGAGTTCAATATACCCATCTACTACCAGCACAGAGTGGACAGCCTGAATGCTATTTGCGGAACACATTATGCTCAACCCTACCAACTGGCAGATTCCGTCCTTCAACATGTAGGGTGGGAGGGAAAGGCTGCTTCGCTATTCGTATTCCAAAGGGAAGTTATGGCAAATAAAGAATTCAAGAGGGCGCTTGAATCTTTTGATCAAAAAGAGTTTCAGGTAGTGGAGGCAGACTCTCAAAAAATGAGCGAAGCGCTGGCTGCCCGGTGGTCGTCCTGCGTGTTTATGGTGCATGCGCCGCGGAATGTGGTATTGGTGGATAACAAAAAAAGAATTCGGGGATATTATGTTATCGGTTCCCGGGAAGAGACGGACCGGCTGATTGTGGAAATGGAAATTTTATTGAAAAAGTATTAAATCATGAACAAAGAACGATACGGTAAATTGATCATTATCCTGTCCATTGTCATTCCGGTGGCGGTGGCTATTCTCTTTAAAGTGAGGATAGCGGGGTATGACTTTTCATTCCTGCCATCCATTTATGCGAGCATCAATGGCGTCACGGCCATCTTGCTGATTACGGCGTTCATAGCAATAAGAAATAAAATGCGCAAGCTGCACGAGCGGATCATGAAGATCTGCATTGGTTTGTCCGCGTCGTTCCTGATCATGTACATTCTTTATCACATGACTTCCGACCCCACCCCCTATGGTGGAGAGGGCGTGTGGCGCTACGTTTACTTCATCATCCTGGTGACCCATATTGCGCTGTCGGTAGCGGTGATCCCCATGGTCTTATTTACCCTTGCACGGGCCCTGGCGGGGAATTTTGAAAGGCACCGGGCATTAGCTAAATTTACGTTGCCTGTTTGGTTGTACGTGGCGGTGACGGGGGTAATTGTATACTTGATGATTAGTCCTTACTACCCAAAGTAGAATTGTTTCCCGCAGATCTCGCAGATTTCGCTGACCTATCTGCGTAAATCTGCGAGATCCGACTACGCTAGGGCTTCGTCGGACAGGTCTGCGGGAAACAAATTCAGGAAACAAACCATAGTAAACGCATGAAAAAATTATTTCTCTGCATGGTAGTCCTCATCGCACCGGGTGCCTCCTTCGCCCAGTGTGCCATGTGTCGTTCAATCCTTGAAAATAACCTGAGCAATGGCAACGTCGGAATTGCGGCGGGCATCAATTTTGGCATTTTG
>DATHFS010000071.1:0-5425 GCA_035317975.1 Cyclobacteriaceae bacterium
AATTTCCAGCTGAGTTTTTATTTGCTTTCCTTTTGGCCGCGTGGATGGACAAATGTTTTTTTCTACTCACTATCTATGGTACACAATACGTCTGTGGTTTCACACCAGCACAGCGCCGCCATCGATAACAATATTTTGCCCGGTGCCGAATTGTTGTTTCATTAAGTAGACAAACGCCTGTGCTATGTCTCCAGCTTCGCCAACGCGTTTCACCAGTAATGCATTACCGACCGTGGTGTACAGGTTCTCCCTGTCTGCAGGGGGCATGCTGTTCCAGAGATTTGTTTTTACAACGCCCGGGACAACACTATTCACTCGGATGGGTGCCAGCTCAACTGCGAGCGCGCGTACCAGGCCTTCCATAGCACCGCAGATACTGGATGCCAGCGCCCAGCCTTTTCCCGGTCTTGTGCTGGCGATGCCGCTTGTAAGGCAAATTGATCCACCCTGATTTATATTAGAAGCCCCGTATTTAACCGCGGCAAGGGCACCCCAGTAACGAAGATTGAAAAACCGGCGCGCCTGTTCCAGGTCTATGTCCCTTACCGTATTCAGGGTGAGATTCTCGGCCGCGGTATATACCAGGTGATCGAAGCTGCCTGCTGTATCAAAGAAGCTTTTGATATTTGCTTCCTTGCCAAGGTCTATGGCGTGTCCAGTGCTTCCTGTCGGAAGCTCTTTCAATGCGTGGTCGATTCGGAGCTGATTGCTTGATACGATAGCAACAATGGCGCCTTCTGCGGCGGCAACTTTAGCGGCTGCGAACCCGAGGCCAGAGGTTCCTCCTAAAACAATTACTTTTTTTCCGGATAATGAACTGTTGTGATTTTCCATGATTGTTTGTGCTTTAGGACACAAATTTAAGGGCAGAGAGCCTGGCACTGGTTACCAAATGGTAAAAAGCATTTACCCGACAAAAGGAATAGAATTCTTAAATGCCAGTCAGCGGATTCTTCCGGATGCGGCTGAGTGACTGTGGTGTTATCTCCAGGTATGAGGCGATATCCTGCAATGACACACGCAACGCAATATCCGATTGTTGCATCATGAAGAGCTTGTAACGTGTTGCCGCGTCCTTTCCCAGGTAGCTGTTGCGCAATTGTATCTTGTCAAGAAGACGCTGTTGGGTGATTTGATCGATCAGCGTTTTCAGGTAGGGAAGTTTTCGGTAGAGTGCGAGCAATTCCCTCCTGCTCACCGCGAGCACTTCGGCATCGCAGGCCGCCACGATATTTTCCGGTGCGTTCACGCCATTGTCGAAGCTTTTAAGGATGGTGCAGAATTGATTCTCCTTTATAAAATAGTGTGTGATATCGGTGCCCTTCTCATCGGCAACAGTGATCTTTAGCACCCCGGAGCAGATAAAGAACATTTCCGTGCAAACGTGTCCTCCTTTAAAAAGAAATTCGCCCTCCTTAGCAATCCTTTTTCTGAATGAAGCCATGATCAGCTTTTGATCCCCTTCCGGGATTGGTGCCAAAACTTGTAAATAAGGGATCAGGGAGGTGTTCATACGAGCGCTATATCCAAAAAATACAATTTAAAACAACTCTACCAATTTACCTGGTTAGGGCACTCCTCAATTAAGGCCTCGTCAATTGACAATGTTGAATGTCTTCACGAGGTTACTGAACAGATTCGTTCCGCGATATATTTCCCTACGCAATCTACTTTTATCAAGTCTGAAACGCTGGCGTTGAAAACAGCCTTTACTGACCCAAATTTATCAAGAAGCTTCGTGGCTCTTGCCGGCCCAATTCCGGGCAGGCCCTGAAGAACAAAAATCTGTTGTTTAAACTTGTTAGTCCTTTTGAACGGGGATGGCCGGGAGGGTAAATGTCTTTTACAATTGGTTAGTTGATGATACGCCGCGATCATGAGTTTCACCGTTTCTTCGGGGGATAAAGATCTCAATACAGGAATCCGGAACTTGACAGACAAGCAAATCAATGCGCCCTGAATTGCTTCCCTCTTCATTTCCGTGGAACGGATGTCTTGAGAGGTGCCTTCCAGGATTAGTACAGTAGGATTAGTTCCACATGCCAATCTTGTTGCCTGTTTGAATATCCTGCCATCTTTAATAGAGGCTACGAAATCCCTAAAAGTCTTGCGTTCCACTAACAACAAATCATTGATCAGAAAATCACCTGTCTTGAGTGTACTAATCTCCAGCTTGACCGATGGGTCAATTAGCAGCGTTTGTCTTAGCGTTTCATTTACTTCCCGAGGGTCCATTATAATTCTTATCGTACCACCCTTCTCCATACTTTTATTCCGCTGCAGTAGGCACTCACAAAAATGGAAATTTGGGAATGTACAACCTTGCAGATTGGATTCGGAAAACCTGACTATTTTGATGCGGCGGGCGCAAAAACATATTTGCCCGTGTTCGTTGATGTGGCGGAAATGAGAGCTTCCGGAAAATACTCGCCATCACAAATAAGGGATATTATTATCAAAAGGGTCAAAGACGAAACGTGTAAGACCCCTTCGAGAGCAGGCGTTTCTTATATGTTATCTCCGCTATTGCGTACTCATCCCGACCCGAAAACGAAAGAAATTGTTAACATGGTCATGCCTCATTATATGTTCTATGCACCCCGTGTAGATAATACTGACATTGGCGGAGAGTGGGATGCTCACAGTCCATTCGCAATAAATAGTGGGGATATCCTGGATAAAGCTCATTCCATTTTTAACTACATCATCCTTCCTGCCGGTGACACTGAAAAAGCTACGATCATAGACGCGAACAAGGATCTTTTGAGACGACTGGCAGAGTACAAATCATACCTGAAGGTCGAACCGGGTGCAAGCCATCATTAACTGAAGCAACTCCACTGTTTACTACCTGAGATCGAAGCGTCGTCCTGCGGCCAAATTCCAACATTTAATCAGATTCAAGGAATTGAGGGGTTCGATAAAGTTGAGGTAGTAACCTTACTGGTGACGTTGTTGAGGGCTGAATCTTTCATCATTTTCTCCATTTCGGAAGCGCACTCCATTGGAAAAACATCAAATGTCAAATAGGTAGTCCTACACCAAAAACGTTTGTATCTTTGCAAAATCATGATCAAGCCAATTCTATACGAGCGCATCGAGCAGAAAAATGAAATCGAACGGGAGCTGTTTTCCAAACTCACTCCCCAAGAACGGAGTGCCGTTTCCAAATCCTGGATGAGGCTTCTCGACTCGATAAATAAGCATCGGAAAAGTAATGAGCCCGGGAGTAGAAAGTAGGCCCCGACACCGATACAGCAATGATAACTACGGAGGTTAGCGACGCCCTTAAGAAGGTGTTGCCGGCATTGGCAAAGCACAATGTTGAAGTACTGGTGATTGGTGGACTGGCCGTCGGTCATTACGGTCATAATCGAATTTCCGGAGGCCCAGTTAAAGGAGATATAAAGGTAGACCTGGATTTTTGGTACAAACCAACGACTGAAAATTATATCAATCTTGTCAAAGCACTCAAAGAACTGGATGTTGATACTTCGGAGCTTGAGCGGAGGACATTCGATCCTAAGAAGTCATTTCTAAAGATACCCCACAAAACATTTCACACTGATTTCCTTCCACAAGTCATGGGTTTGGATTCATTCCGGGAAAGCAAGAAGAAGTGCAGCTATTTGACTATTGGTGATCACCGAGTCCCCGTTGTCAGCCGAGAGGATCTTGTCAAAAATAAAAAGGCAGTAAATCGTGCGATCGATAAGAGTGATATCGATGCGCTCGAGAAACAAAACAAATCTCAGAGACTGGATGATGACCAATGAGTAAGACATTAAGCCCTATTCATTCCATCGCAGTGCCAAAATATCCCAAACAGTCCATTTGCCACGGGGGAATTAAAAAACCATAGAAAATGGACTGAAACAGTTCGCTTTGGTAGACCCAACCAAAATCGAACTACTTAAAAAATATACCTCAACCCCACGCCCCCCTGAAACCGGTTATATCCCGGATCCAGCAGGGCATCGGTAAACCACTCCACTTCAATGAACGCGGAAATCGGTAACGTAAAGTAGGAATACTCAAACCCGAGGATCGCCACCGGGCCAAAGGTAAAACGATGCTCGGCAAACTTGCCCATTCTGCTGTCAAAGGGCCCATTCTCATAGAGGTAGTCGTATTGCAGTTTGGTGCTGCGCCACTGGAGCCCCAGGCCGGTGTACAACTGAAGTCCCTGCGCTAATTTTTCTGCGTCCCATTGGTACAAAAATTTGGCCTCCAAAAACCAATCATTGAGCGCGGTGTGCGCCAGGTACTTGATCGATTGATCTTTCCCCAATGAATCCGGCAAGTATTTATTGAATGCATTCCGGTAATACCGGTTGTACAATCCGCTTGCTGCCTTCCCTGCGTCGGCGGCAAATGCCCAGTGTTTGCTGGGATAGAATTTATAGGTCAGTGCAAACGGGTCACCCAGCTTTATCCCGATTCCCTGATAAGGATATTTACTATCCAGGAAAATGGGACACATGATCAAGGCTTTGCTGCGTGACACTTTCGGCACGCCGTAACGACTGCTGGTCCTGCTCTTTTTTGTTTGGGCATACCCCCCTAATCCCCCAAGAAGCAGGATCAAAAACAGGGTGATAATTTTAGACAAACGCATTAGAGCAAAGATAGCTCTTTTGCATTTATTTGGGGGTGAATGGCCGGCAGGAGGGGTCGATCGTCAAACCACTTCTTTGTATTGCATTCTGTGTAGCTGAGCGTAGTAGCCGTCCATCGCCAATAGCTCTTCATGACGGCCGATTTCCTTGATTTCTCCCTTGTCCAAAACAACGATTTTATCAGCCCGTTGAATCGTGGAAAGGCGGTGTGCAATCACAATCGAGGTACGATTGGTCATCATTTTTTCAATCGCTCCCTGAATCATTTCTTCCGTTTCATGATCGACAGAAGAAGTGGCTTCATCCAGGACCAGAATCCGGGGATCGTACACCATGGCGCGGATAAAGGAAAGAAGTTGTCGCTGTCCAACAGAAAGTGTGGCGCCGCGTTCCATCACATTGTACTGTAATCCTCCCGGCAGGCGGTCGATGAATTTCCTGGCACCAACCAGGTCGGCGGCATGGAGGATCATTTCATCAGTAACGTCGGGGTTTCCCAGCGAAATATTGTATTGGATGGTACTGGAAAATAAGAAAACATCCTGGAGAACAATTCCAATATTTTTTCGAAGAGAGACTAAGTCAAATTCCCGGATGTCCACACCATCAATCAGGATGGAGCCGCGATTAACTTCATAAAATCGATTCAACAAATTTATAATGGAGGACTTTCCAGCACCCGTGGCGCCCACGAGGGCGACTGTTTCACCGGCCTGAATATCCAGCGTGATGTCTTTCAGCACATAGTCTGCATCGTTGTACGCAAACCACACATGGTCAAATTTCACCTCGCCCTTGCAGCTTTC
>DATHFS010000072.1:0-6368 GCA_035317975.1 Cyclobacteriaceae bacterium
CCAGAAGATTTTCCAAACTAACATTTGACTTTTCCATAACTAATGAAAATCAAAAATTTTGCCTACTCGATTGTTAGGGTTTTCAGCTTCTCCCTTTTCTTTTCTGACGTGCACAATCAAAAAGAGAAATTCTTCAATTGCAATATTCAAGTCATGCGTTTCGTGGCCGGCTTGCAACAAATAGGCAAGGGCCTCCTCTCTTCATCTTTTTTTGTAGCGCCATTGTTTTTTTATTTCTAATTTCATTGCCTTCTGCGAGGGCGAAAATTCCGTCGCCTTTCACGATACGAAAAAACTAACACGGGTAACGAAAATCAATGACGATAGTCATCCCGGTAATAGATTTTAGTTACGCTGTCATTTCCGGAAGATTACCTTTTCATTATGTTATGATTCGAAATTCTGTCGTGAAATAGTGACTTGAGTAAATCATAGTGCCCCTATGAAGAATCCACGAAGGATAAGGACAGGATGACGAGAGGTTATTCCGATATTCAGTCGGTGCTTGTTTCACCGCGGAGACGCAGAGGCGCAAAGGAGGCGCCGAGAATCAAATGAATAGCTGGAGAGGAATTGCGGAATTGCGAAAAAATGGCTGAGCTGAAAATTTTTCGATTCCCATTATAAATGGCAAAATATGGACAATCGGCCACGTTTAGCTCTTGCCTATTTGAATTCAATAAAATAAAAAAGCCCCACGAAGCAGGGCTATTAAGGGGGTATTTTACCCGGAGGCGGCGGTCCTACAATTTAGCACCTGCAATTTGCAATCACCCTTAAAATACGTCGGAATATAAGCTTACACAAAAGTATTATTTGTTAGGTTGTTACAATCTCTCTATCACACTGCTCGGGGAGTCGACTCAAATGGTAGGACAACTTCAGGATAAATAAATAAAAACCGAAATGAGATAGAGACGTGATTTTGGTTTGATTTATTTCATCTAGGTACGAGTTTAGCTCTGCTGTTGGAAACCAGAAAATATTATCCAACAACACGATGTATTCCTTTTTGTCTTTGTGATTAGATGGTAAGTAAAAAATATTGGAGCTGAGTTGTTCACGCACGTTCTTTGAAAACTCCTTAACCTTCTCTTCTGTATAGCCTTTACTAATAAGGTTGGCCTTATAATCATCAAAATCAAGTATAGGAGCTAAGAGACATTGTTTGGTGTTAAGGCCTCTCTTATTTTCGAAACTGATGTCGCACGTATTCGAAATTATGATCGCATGAGTATAGACCTTATCATACGTGGCGGAATTATCATCCCAATCTGCAAATCTTATTTCCCTTACTAAATCTGATTGTAAAAAATAGGAGTAATCAAAGTCTCTATAGAAATCAGAATAATTAATCTCACCTTTATCTTTAGTGACAAACTGTAATAAAGAATTCCTTAACCTACTTTTTTCTGGGTCAACTAAATATGAGGGTAAAAGGAGGTCAAGGTTTTCGCCAAAGGCCATTTCTTATCTTCTGCCAGGTAATGTAGGGGAATACTTAACCGATTTCTTAAATGTATCCTTAAGCACTTGCTGCTCGAAATCAGTGAGGCTCTTTGAGCTTTCAAACATTTTACTAGCTACGTATAAAAGAGAGTCCTGATTGTCGGAAAACGACAACTGCCTTTCAAATAAGCTATACACAAAGTTGAAACTGCTTTGAAATTCATTCCTTGGGTAAACGGTAACCATATAATCCAGAATCTCCGTCTTCTTCGTCACTGCAGAAATCTCTTTCTTTAACGATATGGATATGCTATTGAATAGCTGTGTTTCTTGTTGCGGTATGTCTGTGATAAGTAACATTTATAATTCCTTTCTCAATTTGTCTGTTATAATCGCTTCGAAGAAATTTTTAATAGGTCCGTGAGTTTGATTCGCCTGGAAAATAAGATCCGTAGAAGTCATGCATTCCTGATTCGTGCAAATCGCACCACACTCAAAAGTAATGTTTTGAGTTTGCTGGATAACCATAGCGTTCAGTTTAGCGATTAACAAATTCTTTTCATTGGAAATTATTCTTTGAACTAATGTATTAGTTTCTACTCCAAATTTTGGCTCTAATGAGGTTATTATGGTAAAAAAATCAGAAAGTTTTTCAGAAACTGCTTTTGTAAACCGATTAAGATAAACTACGCTACAGTTCCTAGAGCCGTTACCTAATCCCAATCCTTGATATTCTTTTAGGATAGGCTTCATTATCCCGTTAGTTAACGTATCCCATCCTCCATAGTTCTTAACAATATGGAATGAAATTCTGTTCTTACCAATCATCACGGCCCACCCTTTTTCTCCATTTGAAAATATAACTTGATCTTCAACATTAGAGGATGCTATAGAAGGCTTTGAAAAATCCATTAAGTTACCCTGAAAATTTATCTGAATACCCTTTCTTTCCTGCCTTTCGGTGAATCCCAGAGGACTAATCCTATCATAAAATTGGCCAAAATATATGCTATCCCAAGGGACAGTTTCGGCCACAAATTGAAATCCACAGTTGACCTCAGCTAAATGTTTATTTGAATATTGAGCGGCCATTAAGATGGTAAATCAAAAGTAAATTAAATAGAAGCACCCTACAACTCTGTAAGATACCGATTGAGAAGCAAGAGAAAGGTATAAAATATCCCATTTAGTTAGAGCAAAAGTCTCTAAACCAAAACTCAATGCACCAAGCATCATTTTGCCACCCTTTGCTATCTATAAACTGCAAATGCACTAATCTGTGCTTTCATTGCTAAATTCGTACCCGGGGCGGGACTTGAACCCGCACAGCCATTTCTGGCCACAGGATTTTAAGTCCTGCGTGTCTACCAGTTTCACCACCCGGGCAGTCTCACTTCCTCTTTTTAAAACAAAACCCCTCTCCTTCAGGAGAGGGGCTATGAGAATGAGCGGGAAACGAGACTCGAACTCGCGACCCCGACCTTGGCAAGGTCGTGCTCTACCAACTGAGCTACTCCCGCTTATTTGGTTTCAGGTTTAAGGTTCAATGTTCCAGGTTGAGTGCCCTAACCTGGAACATTGAACCTTAAACCCTAAACTTCCCAAAAGGGACTGCAAATTTAGTGGTCAGGGTCGAATTTCCAAATCAAGGAAATTTCGTCAGTGGACGGCGACATCTTCGTCTTCTACTTTTGATGGTTCCCCCTTGGCAACCGGCGGGCGCTGGGTGTCATACTGTTTGCGCAATTCCTGGGCGTGTTTTTTGTCCTTTGAGAATTTGATGTGGTCGGGCACGCCTTTTAACTCCCAGATCAACCCCATCCATGAAAGCATTTTCAGGCCATAATACGTGATGTCCACTTCCCACCAGAAGAATCCCTGACGTGACGCCACTTCATAATAGTGGTGATTGTTGTGCCATCCTTCTCCCAATGTCAGCAACGCCAGCCAGATACTATTCTTTGATTCATCACCGGTTTTGTAACGCTGGTTGCCGAACTTGTGCATGATCGAATTGATGCTGAAGGTGCCGTGATAGGTAATGATCGTACTCAAAAAGAACCCGATCAACAAGGCGGAAAATCCCACCGAAGAAAACATCATGGTAATGCTGCCGCCGTCTACGATTCCTCCCAGCGCCATAACGATCAATGCCAGCAAGAAGGGCGGTACCAGGTAATAGGTATTCAACCAAACCAATTCAGGATATTTCGCAAAATCCCCAATGGTCTTGAAGTCGGTCTCTTTGTAGTCGGGTCCTACAATCCAACCCACATGAGAATACCAGAACCCGTACAACTTCATTGAATGGGGATCGGCAGGTGTATCGCTATAGCGATGGTGATGACGGTGATGCGCAGCCCACCAAAGCGCTCCCTTTTGAGCTGACGTCTGCGCCATAAAAGCAATGACAAACTGGAAGAAGCGCGACGTTTTGTATGACTTATGGGCAAAGTAGCGGTGATAGCCTCCGGTGATCCAGAACATCCTGAAGAAATAAAGGAACGCGCACATCAACCAATCGAACATCGTGGCGCCGGTAAAAATCGCCGCCAACGGTAAAAGATGAACGATGATGAAACTGATCTCCGTCTTCAGCAAAGGTTTATTTCGCTTTTCAAGGGCAACTGGAATTTCCATTTTTTTAAATTTTATTTTGTCCCTCCACAACACATACTAATTCAGGGATCCGGTTCGAACAAAAGGAGGGAATACAAAGGTAACCATTCCGGTTAAAATTTGCCCGGATCCTGTATGGTTTTCAGTACGATCGCGTTAAATTACTTTGTAAATCGCCTAACTAATGTTCTGAAGTCATTTCAATTTAGTGCGCCAGGGTACAAACCAAAAAAGTTCATGAACGCGGACAATTAAATTTCCTTCCCATGAGAATAATGCTGGCAACGTTTGCTCTGATTTTTTTGTCCATCCCCGTAGGCGCACAACTTGGCGCACAACTAAAAACGCATACACGTGCGGACACCTTGCGCGGCACCGTTACCCCGGAACGGGAATGGTGGGACGCCGTTCATTATGACCTCCATGTGCGCTTCAACAACGCTGACAGCGCGTTGAAAGGGTATAACGTGATTCATTACAAAGTACAAAAAGCCCCCCGCCTCATGCAGATTGATTTGATGAAGCCCATGGTAATGGATAGCATTGTTCAGGACGGTTCAACATTACGATACGAACAGGAGGGCAACGCCTTTTTTGTTCATTTGCTTTCTTCTCAGGAAGGAAACTCGATTCACTCGATCACCTTTTATTATCACGGTAAACCACAAGCGGCTGTGCGCCCACCATGGGACGGTGGGCTCATATGGGCCAGGGATAAGAAAGGAAGACCCTGGATTTCGATTGCCTGCCAGGGATTGGGTGCCAGTGTGTGGTATCCATGCAAAGACCATCAGGGCGATGAGCCCGACAGCGCATCCATTCACATCACCACTCCAGATTCACTGGTAGTGGTTGCCAATGGAAGACTGAAAGGCAAGAGGGTGGAAGCAAACGGCGAGGTAACTTTTCATTGGACCGTCGTGAGCCCGATCAACAATTACAATATCATCCCATACATTGGCTACTATGTCAACCTCAGCCAACCCTACGCAGGACTAAAGGGACCTCTTGATGTCAATTATTGGGTCCTGGATTACAACCTGCCACAGGCGCAAACTCACCTTCGCCATGATGTAGAACGAACATTGAAGAATCTGGAATATTGGTTTGGCCCCTATCCCTTTTATGAAGACGGATACCAGATCGTGGATGCGCCTCATCTCGGAATGGAACATCAGAGCGCCATTGCTTACGGAAACGGGTATCAGAACGGGTACCTGGGGCATGACCTCTCCGGCACCGGCTGGGGCCTGAAGTGGGATTTTATTGTCGTCCACGAGAGCGCGCATGAATGGTTTGGCAACAACATTACAACCAAAGACCTGGCCGATATGTGGGTACACGAAAGTTTTGCCAACTATGCGGAAACGTTGTTTACTACCAGCGAATACGGAAAGGAAGCCGGCAATGATTATGTCATCGGAACGAGAAAAAACATTCAAAATGATGTTCCGATTATCGGCCGGTACAACGTCAATGAGGAAGGCTCGGGTGACATGTATTACAAAGGAGGCAACATGCTTCACATGATCCGGCAGATTATTAATGAAGATGAAAAATTCAGGCAAATTCTCCGGGGTCTGAATACCGATTTCTATCACACCACCGTAACGACGACTGAAATTGAAAACTATATTTCAAAAAAATCCGGTATCGACTTTACAAAAGTCTTTGATCAGTATTTGCGTACCACCCAAATCCCGGTACTAAAGTATAGCGTCGAACGGCAAAATGGCGCTCCCTATCTCGTCTACTTCTGGGACAAGTGTGTGGAAGGATTTGACATGGCCGTAAGAATTTCCCTTGCCCCGGGCAAATCCATCTGGCTAAGACCGCAGACAAAAATTCAAAGGCTAAAACTCAAGAGCGGGGATCTTCCGGCAACTATTGTGGACAGGAATTTTTACGTTGGGGAAGAAAGAAAAGAGCAAATTGGTAATCCATAGCATAGTGGGGTACTACTACTACCCGAAAACGCAAGACCAGGGATTCAGGACTTCCTCATCAACAACACGATTTCATTCAACTTCAACAACGCCTCCACCGGGCTCATCGTGTTGATATCGATTTTGCTCAGGATCTCCTGAACGGCCCTGGACTGCGGGTCCAGGTCAAACAAGCTCATCTGAGCCTGGGGCTTGGGAAGCTCATCGAATTTTCTTTTCGGTTCATTTTTGTGTTTGTCTACTTCCAGAAACTTCAGGATCTCGGCAGACCGGAAGACAACCTTGTTCGGCATGCCTGCGAGTTGGGCCACGTGGATGCCAAAGCTATGCTCGCTGCCGCCTTCTTTCAACTTG
>DATHFS010000073.1:0-5143 GCA_035317975.1 Cyclobacteriaceae bacterium
ATTTTCAGGATTGATAAAATTATTTTTTTGCCTTTTCGCCAGCCGCGGGAGCACCCTTGGCAGCAGCACCTTTTGCAGCCGCTCCGGCCTTCGGTCTCTTTGCACCGTACTTCGATCTGCTTTGAAGTCTTCCGCTGACACCCGCCGTATCCAGGGCACCACGAATGATGTGATAGCGAACCCCCGGAAGATCCTTTACCCTACCACCCCGGATCAGTACAATGGAGTGCTCCTGGAGATTGTGACCTTCCCCGGGAATGTAGGCATTCACTTCTTTCCCATTGGTCAGCCGGACGCGCGCCACCTTCGGCATAGCGGAGTTAGGCTTTTTCGGAGTGGTTGTGTACACGCGGGTACACACCCCTCTGCGTTGAGGCGATGAATCCAGAGCAGGAGATTTTGACTTGAAGGTCAATTTCTTTCTGCCTTTTCTGACGAGCTGTTGAATGGTAGGCATTTACGTTTTCTTTAAAACCATTTAAAAATTAGGACTGCAAAGGTACCTAAAGAAAAATAGGATGCAAAGTCTGGATCATGGCTTTTTTGATGAATTGGAGAGATTTCCGGGAGGAATAACATCGGGAAATCCAGGTAAATCAGCTAAATCCGTTAAATCCCGGTTACGCTTCCCCGATGGTTCCACCAAAATTCATCGGGAATTTCGGCGACTCATCCGTACGCTTGATTGGCCCAAAAGAGGCTTCGTACTTCTCAATATTTTCCTTTAACGCGAATAATAGCCTTTTGGCGTGTTCGGGAGTAATGACGATCCTGGACTTCACCTTGGCCTTGGGCACCCCAGGCATGAGGCGGATAAAATCAATCACAAACTCGCTGTTGGAATGTGCGATCATCGCCAGATTGGAATAGATCCCTTCAGCAATCTCCTCCGACAGCTCGATATTGATCTGGTTCTGGTTCTGCGGAGGGTTTTTTTCGTCTGCCATGCCTCACCCCTGCCCCTCTCCGAGACGGAGAGGGGAAAGAGCAGTTAATTTTAAACAAGTTTCTCTACCAAAATTTAGGTTAGCCTCGACTCCCCCCCTCTCCGCCTCGGAGAGGGGCAGGGGTGAGGTTAGTCCTGAAGTTCTTTTTCTTTTGATCGTGGAGGAGTAGGCGCAGTCGATTCGACCAACTTATCATACTCTTCTTCTGAGCCTACAATCAGGTTGTTGAACCTGCGCTGACCAGTTCCGGCAGGGATCAGGTGACCTACAATCACATTCTCCTTCAATCCCACCAGGCGGTCCGCTTTACCGCGGATAGCGGCTTCGCTTAATACTTTCGTCGTCTCCTGGAAGGAAGCGGCCGACAGCCAGCTTTCGGTCTTCAACGATGCCTGGGTAATTCCCTGCAAGGTAGGTCTGGATACAGCCGATAGCGCGTCGCGCACGTCCACGGTCTTCTGATCCTTGCGCTTTAACGCAGAATTTTCATCCCGTAGCTCACGCGGACTTACGATCTGCCCGACTTTGAATTTATTCGAATCACCGGAATTCAACACGACTTTTTTATCGAGAACAGAATCGTTTTCTTCCCGGAATTCAAACTTGTCCACGTACTCACCAGGCAAGAAGGTAGTGTCACCCGAATCAATGATTTCTACTTTTTGCATCATCTGGCTCACAATACACTCAATGTGTTTATCATTGATCTTCACCCCCTGCAGGCGATACACTTCCTGAATCTCATTTACCAGGTATTCCTGAACAGCCGTAGGACCTTTGATGGATAAAATATCCGAAGGCGTGATCGCCCCGTCCGAGAGCGGCTGACCTGCTTTAACAAAGTCATTGTCCTGAACCAGAATGTGCTTTGACAGGGGCACCAGGTACCTCTTCTGAACGCCATCCCGTGACTCGATAAAGATTTCACGGTTACCGCGCTTGATCCCGCCGTACGTTACCACGCCGTCAATTTCGCTTACAACAGCCGGATTCGAAGGATTGCGCGCCTCGAATAATTCCGTAACACGGGGAAGCCCTCCTGTGATATCCCTTGACTTGCCCATCGTGCGGGGAATTTTAGCGAGCACCTGGCCAGCTTTAATTTTTTCTGCTACCTCTACAGCCAAGTGAGCGCCCACCGGAATGTTATATCCTTTGGAATCTGTCTTGCCTTTTACAATGATGGCAGGGTTCTTTGTCTTGTCACGTGTATCGGTAATCACCTTTTCGCGGTGACCGGTTTGCTCATCCGATTCCTCTTTGAACGTGATGCCTTCAATGATGGCATCAAATTCAATTTCGCCGTCGAATTCGGAAAGGATCACGGCGTTGTAGGGATCCCAATAACAAAGCTGGTCCCCTTTTTCCACCTTTTGTCCGTCTTTCACCTGCAGAAAAGCACCATAGGGAACGTTATTCGTGATCAGCACGCGACCTTTCTCCTGGTCTAATATTCTGATCTCCCCGGTACGACCCATCACAACTTTCACCTTCTGGTCATCCTTATCGGTGGTGTCCACCGTACGAATAGATTCAAACTCGACGACGCCGGAAAACTTCGCTTTGATGTTTGCTTCTACAGCAATATTGGAAGCAGTACCCCCAACGTGGAACGTACGAAGTGTCAGCTGGGTGCCTGGTTCGCCAATGGATTGCGCCGCAATCACACCTACCGCTTCTCCTGCCTGCACCATCTTGCCTGTCGCCAGGTTTCGGCCATAACATTTCGCGCAACCCCCTACCTTGGTTTCGCACGTCAGGATAGAACGAATTTCTACCTCTTCAATGCTGGTCTCTTCGATCCGCTTCGCAATCTCATCGGTGATTTCTTCATTCGCACCGCAAATCAGTTCATCGGTAATGGGATCATACACATCGTGCACGGTTACCCGGCCGAGAATCCGTTCAGACAACGGTTCAACAATATCTTCGTTGTCCTTAAGAGCCGTCACTTTCAAGCCGCGCAACGTTCCGCAATCTTCTTCGGTGATCACCAGATCCTGAGCTACGTCAACCAACCGGCGGGTAAGGTATCCTGCATCCGCTGTCTTCAACGCAGTATCCGCCAACCCTTTCCGCGCACCGTGAGTGGAAATGAAGTATTCCAATACGTCCAGTCCTTCCTTGAAGTTGGAAAGAATCGGGTTCTCAATGATGGAACCGACCGAACCCGCGAGGTTCTTTTGTGGTTTCGCCATCAATCCGCGCATCCCGCCCAATTGGCGGACTTGCTCTCTTGAACCACGCGCACCGGAGTGCATCATCATATAAATCGAGTTGAACCCTTGCTGGTCCTCCTCCAATTGCTTCATCAGCGTGTTGGTCAGCATCGTGTTCGTCCGGGTCCAGATGTCAATCACCTGGTTGTACCGTTCGTTGTCCGTGATCAACCCCATCATGTAATTGTTCCAAACGGCATCCACCTCTTTCTGCGCTTCGGCTACCAACTTCTTTTTCTCATCCGGAACCTTCACATCCCCCAGGCCCATCGACAAACCACCTTTATAGGCCATTTGGAAGCCCAGGTCTTTGATGTCATCCAGGAACTTCGCTGTCTTGGCCTGGCCGGCGTACTTGAATACATCGGCGATGATCGTCTGGAGTTTTTTCTTTGTTAACAACTCATCGACAAAGCCAACTTCCTCGGGCACCACTTGATTAAATATCACGCGGCCTGCCACGGTTTCGATCATCTTCTTCGAAATCGTATTGTCCTTCCTGTCCTTCAGCATGACCCGAACCTTGATCAGGGCATGTTTGGAAAGTTTGCCTTCGTTATAAGCAATGATCACCTCATCCGGCGAGTAGAACGTTTTATTTTCACCCATTTCACCTTTGCGACCCTTGGTCAGATAGTATAATCCGAGCACCATGTCCTGTGAAGGAACAGTAATGGGAGCGCCGTTGGCTGGGTTTAGAATGTTATGCGATGACAGCATCAACAGGGAAGCTTCCAAAATCGCTTCCTGACCCAGCGGCACGTGAACGGCCATCTGGTCACCGTCAAAGTCGGCATTGAACGCCGTACATACGAGAGGGTGCAACTGAATGGCTTTACCCTCAATCAGTTTTGGCTGGAAAGCCTGGATGCCAAGGCGGTGCAGCGTTGGAGCGCGATTCAGAAGAACCGGATGGCCTTTCAATACATTCTCAAGAATGTCCCATACCACAGGGTCCTTGCGGTCCACTATTTTCTTGGCCGATTTCACCGTCTTCACAATACCTCTTTCAATCAACTTGCGGATGATAAAAGGTTTGAATAATTCGGCGGCCATATCTTTTGGCAGACCACATTCGTGCAATTTCAATTCGGGTCCAACGACAATCACAGAACGACCGGAATAGTCAACCCGCTTACCCAATAAATTCTGGCGGAACCGTCCCTGTTTGCCTTTGAGCATATCACTCAACGACTTCAGTGCGCGGTTTCCATCGGACCGAACGGCGTTCACTTTTCTTGAATTATCAAACAAGGAGTCAACCGCTTCCTGGAGCATACGTTTCTCGTTTCGGAGAATTACTTCAGGCGCTTTGATATCGATCAATCGCTTAAGGCGGTTGTTGCGGATAATGACGCGACGGTACAAGTCATTCAAATCGGACGTAGCAAAACGGCCACCATCCAGGGGCACAAGCGGACGCAATTCCGGAGGAATTACAGGGACCATTTTAATAGTCATCCAATCCGGGCGATTTTCAACCCGGGTGTTGGCTTCACGGAATGCTTCCACCACTTTCAATCGCTTCAAGGCTTCTGCCTTGCGCTGTTGGGACGTGTCGGTCGCCGCCTGGTGACGAAGCTCATAGGAAAGTTCATCCAACTTCAGTCGCGCTAACAGCATCTCCAGGGCATCGGCGCCCATTTTTGCAATAAATTTCTTCGGATCATTGTCGTCCAGCATCTGGTTCTCCCGTGGAAGTTTGTCGACGATGTCCAGAAATTCTTCTTCCGTTAAGAAGTCGAGACGGTTCACGCCGTCTTCCTCCTTGGTACCGGGCTGAATGACGACATAGCGCTCGTAATAAATGATCTGGTCGAGCTTTTTGGTGGGCAAGCCCAACAAATAGCCAATCTTATTGGGTAGCGAACGGAAATACCAAATGTGCGCAACGGGCACAACCAGCTCTATGTGCCCCATGCGCTCGCGACGCACTTTCTTCTCCGTTACTTCCACCCCACAACGGTCGCAAATGAT
>DATHFS010000074.1:0-7410 GCA_035317975.1 Cyclobacteriaceae bacterium
CCAGTTGCATAGCCGCCACAGAGGCGATCGCTTTCGTCATTGAAAAAATACGGAAAATGTGATCCACCGTGATCGTGTCCTTCCCTCCCCATACCGAAGGGCCAAATGCATGGAAGGTAACATTCCCCCTTTCATCAATGCTTCCCATGAAGGCCGCGGGGATGTTATGGGAATCGAAATAAGCCTTGAGTCTTGAATCCGTCGTGCCTTGATCTTGCTTGCAACCTAAAAGAAGCAATAAGGCGAGGGGGAATAGGCGATTGCTCATAATTTTTCGGGGAATTTATGTGAAGGTAAACATAAGAGTCTTGAGTCCTTAGTCCCTAGTACCCTATTACAGGTGAAACCAAACTTTAAGGTTTGCTCCTACCTACTCAAGACTAGGGACTAAGGACTCAATACATCACTCAACTCAACCACCATCTTCTTCCCCTTCCCCACAGCCTCCGTCATCCGTTGCCCATTAAAATCGCGCTTGCTGTAATTGCGCTCAGCTGTAAACGTGTTCAGAAGCGCATCCAATTCTTTTATCTTGTCTTTTACTTTTCTATCCGTTGATTTTGAAGCCAATTCTTTCAGCATCCTGATTTTTTCAAAATCCACGATTCCTTCCCTTAGACTTTCAAACCGGATACCTGAATTGCCGCCCGGGTACACAAAAAAGCAATCGCCCGCGGGCCATATCGTGTGCCGGGCATCCCTTACCGGATCAGCAGGCCATGCATCATAGGCCCACCGTAGAAATCCATCGTAACCATAGGCGGCGGCATACCAGTTCATATACTTCCCTTCGATCGGAGTTGAAAAAACAAAATTATTGGGTTGAGGCTGACCGCACGCTACATAATACGTGGTGGTAAATCCGCGGGCGGCGCGATCACTTAATTCTTTTACACTCGGTTCACTTCCCAGGACAGGAGAGTAATCATCAAGAATCGAACTCAGCTCAGGATGCCAGTCGCCAGCATAGGTTATTTTCCAACTTTTCGAGTGGTCCTTGATCACCTTGGCTGCAGCAAGCGTGTTGGGAAGTGGATTCTCATTTATTCCCAGATAGGTTTTTTCAAGCCAGCCTTTCTTTTGCAGGTGTATTTTCAGATCATCCAGGAAGAGGCTCCAAAACGTTTTGAATGCCGCCGATTCAGGAGGCCATACTTCGTATACATAATTGCCTGATGTCTCATCCAGATAACGAAAGCGGTGCCCCCATGGCACGGGTGTGTAAATGGTGATCGCTTTATCAATTCCAACCTCCATGGCGAGCTGCACGTATTGATCGAAAATAGTATAGTCAAATTTCCATGTTCCATTCTTTTTTTTTACCCAATCGATCATGGCTCCTTCGATCATATACGAATTATCCGACCACGGTGAGTGAACAGCATAGGTAGTAATGTACTTTCCGCCCGCATCGGCATAGAGTTTAAGGTGCTTCTTCAGCAACACTTTATGCTCCTCCGACCAGGGCTCCACCTTGTAATACCAGGCGATCACCCACGGGTTTTGCCACAGGTCGAGCCTGAATTTCCAATCATGAGGTTTCGGAAGGAGGAGGCGCTGGACGTTCACCTTCAGGCTTACAGTGGCATGATTCTTTTCAGAATTGATTTCAATTGTCCCGCTGTAAATGCCTGGTTCAGTCTCTTCGGGTATTTCAATGGAAACCCATACCGGCCTTACTGTCTTTCCCGGCAAGTCGAACCGCTCGAATTTTTCGAAACGATCGGGCATCAAATAGGCTGTGTCATTTGCAGTGATGTCACACTGTGAATTCGTAGCGCCATACGGATAGTTGGAGAGAACATACCGCACCATATTCAATTGAATACCTGTTTTGCTTATGACCTGCCCTTTTGCATTCTGGAGATTGCTGGCACTAAAACGGATTTGTTGCAGTGTATCGGGAGACCACACCAGGATCTGGGCATTCAATCGTTCCCCTTTCCATCCCGTTCCTTCCCAGGTCTGTGTCCCTGTCTGTAATGTGGGTACCTCGCTCCTCAAATACAATTGATCCGTCGAACCAAAGGCCACATTCAATCCGTGTTTTTGTTTCTCCCATCGGGATGGATCGGCAGGAGTATCAAACGTATACTCAGGGAGATAATGTTGATAAGGCAGCGAGACTTTTTGGGGGTCAACTTGTCCTGGTTTGAGTTGAGAGAAACTGACAATACTGGTGACCAAGAAAAAAATCAATAGGCAATCTTTCATTGTGTCAAGTTATTATTTTTCCCGGAGATTCCCTCCCTCCGATTTTTATCGCTGTAATCCAGGCGCCTCAAAGAAATCAAGGTGGAGAAGAGGCTATGAAAAGCGTTTATGCGACTTGCCACCGGGTACCGGTCAAGCATAACTTATCTCCTATAGTCTATCTTGTGCCTGCCCGGTATGACCCCGATAAAAATCAGGGCAGGCTATTCCATTTTTTTGAGCGCTCGTCTCTGCTTTGGGGGGATTAGCACACATTAACAATAATGCCTTCTGCGAAAATCTGCGCGATCTGCGGGAAACTTTTTTTCGGGAGACCCTACCGAGCCTTATGCCCATGATGAACCACCGACCACGCTATCGACAATATGCCTTCTGCGAAAATCTGCGCAATCTGCGGGAGACGCTACCGAGTTGCACGCCCATGATGAACCGCCGACCACGCTATCGCCTGTTGGATCAGCCTCCGGTAATTGGCGTTGTTAAATGCAGTGGGTCCATGGCCTAACTGTATGTAGATGACATCGGAATTCCCGTAGTGATGGATCCATGCAAGATTGCGCATACTTTTAGGGTGGGTTGTGCTGAGCAAAGGCTTCACCGAAACCAGGATCTCACAATCACCGTACCGTTCATCGACGATCTGAAAATTGCGAATGCCCCGTGTGACCGGGTGTCGTTTGTCATTGATGGTGACCGGGAGCGTAACATCATGCTCGTAATTCGCCTTGAGCGTGTCTGCACGAACCACTACCGGATGTGTATGATATTGTCCCCCAACGATCCTTACAAATTCCGGCCAGTCCTGATAGGATACCAGGGAATGATGCAGGAAAATCATCGCTTTCCCTTTTTTCAATAAGTTGATATAGGCCTGCTGTACGGAGGGTTGGATAGAATCAACCATATCATAGAATACCAATACATCGTACCGGTTCACTTCCGGCGAATTGATCAGGGCATTGGCCTTGGGCTGTACAAGGGTATCATAAGTAATATTTCGCTGCGCATTAAAAACATTGTAAAAGGGACGATGTTCAAACCCATGACCACCGGTGACCACCAGAACCTTGATCTTTTGCGCTGTCGCAGGCAAGCTCCCAAATCCGCATAAGCATAGTTGGGCCAGGAAAACGGCTATCACAAAAGAGCAGCGGAATGTGTCTTTCATATTACTTATTATTCCTTACAAAAGATTCAGCCGCTATCCACTGCGGCCGTTTACTTACCGATGAATCTGACACCGCGAGAAGTTGCTTGTAATAAGCAGTCGCTTTACTGACGTTGCCCGATTTTTCTTCCGCCAGGCCAGCGCCATACAACCCGTTGAATCGATTGGGGTGCCGCTTCAGGTCTGATTCGTAGGCTTCCAGCGCCTTGACCGGTTCTTTCATTTCCATGTACATATCTCCAAGCAATTCCCTTGCAGGAATAACCTCTCCCGGCGTAACGGGGTGTTTTTCGGTCGCGTCTTCCATTGCGGCTGCCTCCATCATTCCCTGAAGGGCCGCCTCCCGGTGACCTTTTTCGAATTCCATCCATCCTTCCGATGCTTTAATTTGAATCAGCACCAGGCCGGCTTTGTAATCCTCCTTTGACTTCTGGAGTTGAGCGTGAATCGCATTCAGCTGTTTCAATTCCTGTTGAGCAACGTCGGGCTGATGGGTATGAACGGCGCCGAGCAACCGGCCGAAATGGATGTTCGCTTTTTCCCAGGGAAAATTCTCCCAGGGAAAACCGGCGGGGCGAAATTCCAAACGGGCTGCTCCCTTCCAATCCTTGCGTTCGAGGGCATACCGGACGGGGATGGCACCAAAGGAATAGGCATCCTTAAAGTTGAGAGGAAATACACTACTGATACTCTCAAGGTAGGTAACATTTTCCAGCACCTTGTCATCCCGTGATTGCTGTAAGTAGGCATACACCAGGTAGTCCAGTCCATGGAGTTCTTCATCCCAATGACCTTTTATACCCAGGTTTTGAGCATAACACTTTGCGGCTGCAATGGAATTCAGATTGGACTGGACGGATTCATCCCATAGTCCCAGTCGGGTAAAGATATGGGAGGGCATATGTTGAGCGTGCGCCGACGCTGCCGCGATAGAAGCATACTTTCTTGCAGCAGGCAAAGCTAGCTCCGCCAGTTCAGGGTAATCATACGTATGAATGATGTAGTGGGCAATTCCGGGATGGTTGGGTTCTTTTATAAAGACGGCATTTAGAATTTCACCGGCCTTTCGCTGGTTGCGGAACGACTTGTCCGTTGGTTCAGCGGTGGTACGAAGGGCGAGGGCATAGAATATAGCTGCTTCCTTATCGTCCGGATAATTCTCATATATCTTTTCGCTGGCCTTTTCAAATTTGAGGCTGCGCGTACGGTAGTCCAGTTGATCCCAATGATCATAGATGGTTGCAATGGCTTCGAGGTAGTCCGATTCCCTTGTGGACTTACTCTCCAGAGAGCGGGCCAATGCAATTACTTTGGAACCCTTTTCCAAATCTTCTTTTCCCGGTGGCGACCAAAGCGGATGAAAATTACACATGGCCACTCCCCAATAGGCCATGAGGCAATCCGGATCTTCGTCGATTACTTTTGCAAATATCTTTTCCGCTTCGGAGTATTCAAACGAATGCAATAAGGCTGTAGCGAGGTTGAAATTACCCTTCACTTTTTCGCTGCACGATTGGCTGACATTCACTGTGCCGAATTCACCATTTTCGGAACTGCAAAGAGCAATATCGCCGCGGATGAGATCGATGGATTTTAACTCTGCTTCGCGCTGGCCATTGTTCTTCTTGCCCTGGCAAGCCAGGATCATCGTCAGAATAAAAATGTATTTGATGGCTTTCATTGTCAAGGGTCGCTATTACTCGTTACTTGATCCCTATTTGGCTTAGTAACGCAGCGTGCTGTCCTACCTTTTCCAATTTTCAATTACGAGTCCTTGAATTGGTTCGTAATGCTTCTCATTATTTGTTACTAAGGTCAACCCATTCTCCATTGCTACTCCAGCAATTAAAATGTCAGAAGTCCCGATCGTAATTCCCCGTTGTCTGAGGTCCGCATAAATATCACCTGAAATTCTAGCGGACTCTTCAGATATATGGATTATGTTGTTATTGTTTATAAAATCTTCAAATTCCTGAATCTGTTTTTCTGCTTTTTTGAATTTTAACCCGCCAAGAATTTCATAGTAAGTAATAATTGATAGGTTAATCAAGTCAAACTCTCTTAGATATTGACTAAATCGCTCAACTACTTTTATGTCCCCTTTAAAATAGAATGAAAGTATATCCGTGTCAACAAGAGCTTCAGTCACAGATTAACTAATTTTGGCGGTCTTTAGCTCTGTGTTCATGAAGCCTTTCTGTTAAGTCAATCAATATGTCATCCCCCAGATCCTTCCATGTTCCAGCCAATTTTAATGTCTTGTCCTTTGACTTGAATTGATTCTCTATTTTACTCAATAGGTTACTCATTTCAGTCAGTTTATCAGTGGATAGCTGCTGAATCTTTCTTATAAGGTTATTCCTGAGTCTCTTCTTGACGTCCATGAATCAAAAATACAAAATAGTCTTTACAAAAACCTTGCTTCCACCTCTTTCCAATTGTTGAGGCGGCTAAAATGATTGTATTGCAGATTGTGGGGGGCGGTAAAAAGGAATTTCTCACCTTTGAAGGTTTCGAGGTTGCGCACCATGTCGTCGATCATAAAGTCGCCGTAAACGATCGCCTTGCTTCCGCAGAAGACAAATTGCCTCCAGTTCAAAAACGGGAAATGTTCACCGAGCCAATCCAGCTTTTCAGTAAGGGAATTGGGGAATTCCATGGCCGACGACACTATGAAAAGTTCGTATTTTTCATTCAAACGCCGGACCACTTCCTGCGCGGACTCTTTCACCCGCATGGTCCTGAAGAAATTCTTTCGAAAGGTGAAATTGTAGATTTCCTCATGGTGGTGAGTGGGGAATCCCTCCATCTCTTCTTTAAAATTCAACTCCTCGCGCAAAATCCTTACCCCAAATTCTTTCTCATAGATGTCAATAAACTGGCCGGTTGAATCGGCCATAACATCGTCCATGTCAATAATAAGACGTTTCATATTTAAAGTTAACGCAGCCCTTTTCTGCCACAAAGGCACGAAGGCAGGAATAAATTTTATGTCGCTTGTCTACGAAAGACATTAAAGGCTTCGTGTCTTTGTGCCTTCGTGGCAAAAACGTAAATTAAGTAAAATTGCCCCATCATGACCGATGCCGAAGAAAAAATTATTGTTTTTGAATCTTACGACAATGTCATCATGGCCAACATTGTGAAGACCAAACTGGATGCCTACGGAATTCCATGCTTTCTTACCAACGAGAATTTCACCGGCCTTTATCCTATCCGCAATGATATTTTTCCGGGGGCCCGCCTCCACATATTCGAAAAGGACCTCGCGAGCGTTCAGGAGATTCTGGGAGAGGGAAAACCTGTCCGTCCGAAAGAGGTATTTCAATGTCCCCGGTGCTTATCCAGAAATGTAGTCTTTGAAGAAAGTGAGAAAGGATATCTGGGACGTTTGTTTGTCAGTGTATTCCGGTTCCTCATGGCGATGAATCCGTTACCACGCACAAAAAATTACCACTGCAATGATTGTGGTATGGAGTTTAATCGGTGAATTGCCTTCATGGATCGAAATCTGCGAATCTCCGACTTGACTTTAGAATAATCCTTCTTACTTTAGGTTAATGGCCACCAAATTCATTATTGGCGTCATGGGACCTGGCGAGAACGCAACGCCTGATGAAAATGAACTTGCTCATAATTTGGGAGGCGCAATAGCCAAACAAGGCTGGATCACGCTGACGGGCGGACGCGCGTTTGGCGTGATGGATGCAGCGCTTAAGGGAGCGGCCGAAGAAGGCGGTTTCACCATTGGCGTAGTGCCGGGAGATTCCGAAAAAGGCAGTTCACCGCATGCCAGCATCAAGGTCATTACCGGCATGGGCGGTGCACGCAATTCCATCAACGTCCTCTCCAGTCATGTCATTGTAGTCTGTGGTATGTCGGCGGGCACCGCTTCGGAAGTGGCCCTCGCCATCAAAGCCGACAAGCGGATTATCTTACTGAACCTGGATGAAATTTCTATCCAGTTCTTCAAAAAGGTCGGAACCTATAAAATTACATTGGCAAAGACTGTCGAGGAGACGATCGTG
>DATHFS010000075.1:0-3361 GCA_035317975.1 Cyclobacteriaceae bacterium
GATTTCCAATTTTGATAATCGTTACCGGGATCTGAAAATGAAATCCGTTCCAGGGAGACCCCTTCATCGTCTTTTATCAAATCGGAATGAAGATTCTTATTATACAGGAAATAATCAATAACCCTTCCGTTCTCATTCACTACAGCAATGGAGCCCTCGTCATCCGGAAGGCCTGGCAACCCGGTTTGAATGAAATTTGTTTCAAGTCCCTGAGGGTAATTGTTCTTGAGAATGCCAGGATCCGATGTGAACACACGGTGGGTGTAGGGAGAGAGAATAAAATCGGTAGACGTTATTTCCTGAATGTTCTTCAATACGTTATTTTCAAAATTGGCTAGCTTCCATCCTTTCAAGTTGAGGTACTTGGGTGAACGATTGTAAACTTCAACGAAATCAACGCCATTCGGCCGTGGGTTAAAGAGAAGTTCGTTGACCAACACATCCAGGCTATCGGCTGGCTCCGGCAGGGCAAAGTCCACCTGGCTGGACTCATCCTGAATGGGATTGCCGTTGCAATCACGGACATCCCGGACGCTGAGTGCATACTGCTGTCTCCCTGTCAACGGCTCAGCCAGGATGAGTTGAATTTGTCGCAAGGACCGGTCTGTAAAAGACGATTGTGAAATGGAAACGGCCGGAGTCAAAATAAACGAGCCAGTCCTGGCAGCTACCTCATCCAGCTTTTCATCAAACGTCACAAGCATCGTATCGCGCGCTTCCGGATTGATGCTCAAAATCCGGGGTCCTGTAAGGTCGGGTTTACTGGCAAACACGGAGTTTTGACTTCCGGGCGTTCCACCGTTGAAATCTTCAGAAGCCGTCCAGTTGTCTTCCTCTCCACAGGGATTGTCGATGTCAATGAGTTCGAGTGACCACCCTCCATCTTCCTTGTCTGAATCCTTGTAATAATTGATTGAATACCTGACTGAATCCACCGTGATTCTTTCCGGACTTTTCAGGGTCAGGGCATCGCCATCATTGTTCAGCGTCGGAAAAGCAGGGGTACCGATTACGTTTTCAAACAGGCGGAATTGCGCTGCGGAGGCCGCCGCTGTAACAATCCAATACTGCTGCGGCAACATTATCTGCGATGGAAAAATGGCCGTGGAAGTGCCGTCCGAGAGTTTCCAGCCCGACAGATCAACAGGATTCCCGCTTCGATTGTAAATCTCAACATATTCCGCTTCCGGCAGTCCGATCCGGGGACTGAAGTCGGGGAAAATTTCAGTGATCACAATATCTTTTGCGTGAACGGGGGAGGCAGCAAAGTATAAAAAGGGAAACTGCAATGAGGGAGTGGTATTCCCTGCAAGGTCTCGTATTCCCTCCACCATCATCCGGTATTGAAATCCATTTCTGAAAGGCTGATCAAAAGTGAGGCTTACTGTCATGGAGTCGGGTTGGAGGGTTGCGGTTTGAGGAGGTCCGACATTTTGGTCGACCGAATAAAGAGAGACGGACTCGCAAACGGGGTCAAGAGCCTCGGAAAAAGTCAGGAGAATTTCCCTGTCAGATGGGATCTGTAAAGATTGCAGGGAGGGAGGCGTACGATCATCCTCGGTAGGACCGGCATGAAAGTCATCGTAATAGAATTTGGCGGCGTTGCTGATGGTATAGGTGCACATTACTCCTAAGAAAGAAGATGAAGTGTGAGCGATGTCGGTGCCGGAGCCTTCAAGCACAAAGGTTGTTCCTCCTGTGTAATCAACAAAGAGTTTCCAGAAGCCAGTACGATCGCGCGTTACCTTGATGCGAAGAGCGAAAGCGGCGGCAATAGCGCCGCCGGAGGCTCTGCAAACCGACGCACTGACCGTACCGGTTTGGCGAAAGAGCTCCACGGGATCGGTCGACCCGGCTTCACCGAACTGGAGGTAGTATCCATTCAACGGCTTCGTCAGATCGGATGCATCGCTTACCAGGTAAACCCTTCCATAGTTGCTCCCCGAGGGAGAAAAGCTTTGCTTCACATAAACCTGCCATTCGAAATCATCGATCGAAGAAGCTGAAAAAGCAGTGGATAAGAACGAGGTACCGGCGAGCGTATTGTTGAGTTGTAGTTGCTGTGTTCCGTTGATGATGAATTGCGCCGTGGATCCTGACCAGGGGGGATTAGCAGAAAAATCTCCGTCAGAAAAACTATCATTTGTTTGGGCCGGCGACAGGCCCCACGAAAAAAAGAGGGCTATGGTGAACCAATAATTTTTCATTTACGTAACTTCGAAAAGATTATTTTTGCAATTCTAAAAATCAATGATACTATGAAATTAGCGATTATCGGAGCGACAGGGTTAGTTGGTCAGGAAATCCTGACAGTGCTGGAGGAGCGAAACTTCGAATTTGACGAATTATACCTGGTGGCTTCAGCCAAATCGGTTGGGCAGAAAATGAAATTCAAGGGTAAAGAATACACCATACAGGGTATTGAGGAAGTTTGTAAACGAGCGGCCGACATTGCTATTTTTTCGGCCGGCGGGAGCACTTCATTAACGTGGGCGCCGAAGTTTGCCGAGATGGGTACGATTGTGATCGACAACTCATCGGCCTGGCGGATGGACCCGAATAAGAAACTGGTGGTGCCGGAAATCAATGGTCATGTGCTGAAAATTGATGATCGCATCATCGCCAATCCAAATTGTTCTACCATCCAGATGGTGTTGGCGCTGGCTCCCCTTCATGTGAAATATAAACTGAAACGCATTGTGGTGTCCACCTATCAATCGGTGACCGGCACCGGAAAAGATGCCGTTCAGCAAATGATGGAAGAGCGAAAAGGCATTACAGATGGCATTAAGGTTTACCCGCATCGCATCGATATGAATGCCTTGCCACACATCGATGTTTTCCTCGACAATGGCTACACCAAGGAAGAGATGAAAATGGTAAACGAGACCCGTAAAATTCTCGAGGATGAAAGCATTGGAGTGACATCGACCACTGTCCGGATCCCGACCATCGGAGGCCATTCGGAGGCGATCAACGCGGAATTTTACCGCGATTTTGACCTCGATGAGGTGCGTGACATTTTGGAAGATACCCCAGGGGTGATCGTTCAGGATGATGTTAAGAACAATGTATATCCCATGCCGATCAACTCAAAAGGGAGGGATGAAGTATTTGTTGGGCGCATTCGCCGGGATGAGTCGCAACCCCGCACGTTGAATATGTGGGTGGTTGCCGATAATCTTCGAAAAGGTGCGGCAACCAATGCTGTTCAGATTGCAGAGTTTTTGATGGAGAAAAGTTTGGTGGTATAGGTTCGGATAGGTTACTGAATAACAAAGACTTCACAACGGTGAGGTCTTTTTTTTGCGTCGAAAGATAAAATCATTAAAATATCCTGACCTGAGTTCAATATATTTCA
>DATHFS010000076.1:0-6191 GCA_035317975.1 Cyclobacteriaceae bacterium
GCCTTGCAAAAGTGAACCTTCTGGCAACCATACATTACCATCAATTAAGCAGCCAAATGTATCTTTGCCCTCCGTAGTAACCGGTGGCAACTTGGGGTCGTCATTATGGTGGAACAACTGGCACGAGTTTAGGAGCGACAATGCGGGAAGTAGAAAAATCGCAAACATGGTCTTCATGGGGTATTTTCTATATTCATTAAATGTCTGTCACCGAGTAATTTCAGCAATGTCAAATCTGCCGTCCGTAATTTTAATTGTATCACCACAAGCCGGATTGTACGTGGTGAATTCAAACACTCCGGATAGTACTCTCTTTTGCAAATCAAACACGGTCAAAGTCAATATTCCTTTAGTAACATGATAATCCTCGTAAACGCAAACAGCATTATTTGTGTCCACTTCATACCACACTTTGACTTTGGATGTATCACTCAAAACGTAGTTTTGACCGATAAGAATGGGATTACGAATAAAGAATACAAAGCCTGAATAAGTAGATACAGCATTGAATGACAAAGAGCTTCCGGACGTATAGTCTGCTTCTACTGGGGGCACGTTATATCGTCCCTTTGGAAGCCAAACCTTACCATTTACCAAGCAGCCAAAAGTATTCTTGCCCGTCATGGTAATCGGCGGCAACTGTGGGTCATCATTGTTATGAAACAACCGGCATGAACTTAAAGCTGATAATGATGCAAGAAGAAAAATCGTTGACATCGTTTTCATCGGGCTATTTTTTTAAAAATCTGCCTTCGGTCTTCTTCATCCGTGGAATGATTTCATTTTCGTATCAATCAATAAGTATTCGGGTAGTTGAAATTGCATCACGGATTGAAACTTTTACATAATAGACCCCTTTTGGCAGTTCTTGAACATCAAGTTTAATTTTTTTGGTTGCCTCATTCCACTCCTTGACAAATCTACCGCGACTATCCACGAGTTGAACCTTGTCAATATTTACCCCACTGTTACTTTCGTCATCAATTAGTTCGACTGACAATTGAGACGATGTTGGATTTGGGGACAAAGCTACTGCGTAGGACCCACAATTGACAACCTGTGTAAAGAGTACTCCCGGGCTGCCGCCCGCGTCACATTCATTGGCAACGCGAACTCCAACGGCACCCCCTCCGCTTGTACTTCAGGTTATCACGGTCAGGTAGCGTGTACCTTGTCCTCCCGAGTAACTCCAATCATTCTGTGCATGAGTAATGCCGCTCGTCAATAGGAAAATACTTAGAGCGGCAAAATTGGCAATGGTCTTTTTTTTCATAATGGTTGGTTTGGCCGTTTTAGTTGTTTGATCAGTCGTGGAATCTGACCATCTGAATGCAAATGATTTGTCCTAAACATAGAAACTGAAGTTCCAGCTTATGACCTAATTAAGTCAATGATCCCTATCATGGAGATGAGAAATTTTCTGTAAGATGCTTTTCCGCCCGCTAAATATTGATGAAAGAGAGTTGTTGACCTTGTTCTCAAATGTTCCGGGGCGCGCAATTCGCATTATGGACGGCAATCCAAAGTATGAAGGAACACCTTTGACTTCGAAGTCCTCGGAAGCATGGCCCGACATACTGACCCTACACCAAAGACTTGCGAATACTGCCAATCCTGGGAATCCAATACTACGAATGTAGGTACATTCGTGAAGCTGGACGATTATCTATTTTTTAATCTTCAAAACCCACGCAACGCCGCCAGGCATTTGAGCAGGGAGAGTAATTACTGTTGCTTCACCCTCTCTTTTCCAGGCTAACGGTTCTTTCACACCCAACATATAAATAGCTGAGTTTTTGGCCGGCTGGACTGTTGTGAGTCGCACTTCATTGCCTTCCTTTTTGGTAAGGATCGCATAAAAAACGGCTCCATCCTTACTGGCCGTGAACCGGATATGATCTCCCTCTTTGAACTGGCGGAGGCTGTTGGTAGCATAGATGGCTTCGCCGTTTACATTGAGCCAGGCGCCCATTTTCTCCAAAAGGTCGATGGATGGCGAAGGAAACAAACCCTCCTGAGTGGGGCCCACATTCAATAAATAATTACCGCCTTTGGCGGCAATATCAATGAGGTTGTGGATGAGGACGGTATCGGATTTCCAATGATGGTCGTTTGTTTTAAACCCCCATGTGTCGTTCATGGTCATGCAGCTTTCCCAATCGCTGTCCGACGTTCCGACCAGAATCTCCTGTTCAGGGGTACCAAAATCGCCTGCTGCATCCTTGTATTTGTTCATTCCTTGCATGCTGTCGCGGCCCTTCCCAACACGGTTGTTGATGATCAGCGATGGTTTCAGTTGGCGAAGGTAATTATACAATTCCCTGCCCTGGGGTTCCGTCCACTCCGGGATCCATTCCCCATCAAACCATAACACGTCGGGGTCATATTTTTTTATCAATTCAGCGAGCTGCGGTTTTAAATATTGATCACGGTATTTCGCGAAATCAGGGCGTTCGGTATTCTGATGCGGATAGTCTTTGGATTTCGCATCGGGCTGGTGCCAATCCATAATAGAATGATAAAAACAGAAGTGGATGCCCGCTGCCTTACACGCGACCGATAATTCTTTCAGGATGTCCCGCTTGAAGGGAGCAAAGTCCATTACATCATAGTTTGTGACTTTACTGTCCCACAGGCAAAAACCATCATGGTGCTTGGAAGTAATGACGATATACCGGATGCCGGCTTGCTTGGCAATCCGAACCCATTCGTTGGCATCAAATTTTACAGGATTGAACTGTCTTACAAATTCTTCATACTCGGGTATGGGTATCTTTGCATCCTGCATGATCCATTCTCCGAGGCCGTCGACAGGCTTCCCTTTATACATTCCTGCCGGTACAGAATAGGCCCCCCAGTGAATAAACATACCGAAGGTTGCATCGCGCCACCATTCCATCCGGTGGTCTTTCTCCTGTTTGGTTTCCTGCGAAAAGGCGGGTTGGATAAGGAGTACCAAGGCCCACATAAACAGTTGCGCTTTTTTCATTTTGCAAATTAGTGCAATTTTGAGTGGTCTCCCGCAGATTTCGCAGATTTACGCAGAATCGCGGCCGGTTTTCAGCAGCAGACTTGTCCGAACGCTTGCGCTGAAGCTACAGCGTTGGCGCACGAAGCATTAGCGAACTCGGTTTGCGTGGATTTTAGGAGAAAAAATATAAATGAACTTCTGTAAAGGATTTTCCACTTCTGGTCGCGTGCGTCAGCTCTGCGTAAATCTGCGCGATCTGCGGGAAACAATCGGAGCAATCGTAGTTTGTATGGCCATTTGCACAGTGGGAAACGCCCAACTCAGCCCCTCCCGGCAGGCCGTCAACCGCATGCAAAAAGGAAAATGGAAGGGAGCCGAAGAATCCTTGCGGAAGGCGATCCGGAAGGACACCCTTAACCCGGAAGCCCGGTTTCTTCTATCGAAATTTTATTCTTCGAATGGAAACCCTTCCCGGAATATCGATTCGTCGTACCGCTATACCTTGCTGGCCATCCGGGATTACGGTGCAAGTTCTGGTAAAGAAAAGGAGAGGTTAAAACGTTTTCCGCTTGATAGTGTGCTCCTTATCGAGCAGCGGAAAAAAATTGACAGCGCTGCGTTCGAACGGGCCAAGGTGATCAACTCGGAAAAATCCTATCGGGATTTTCTATCCAACTTCGTCTATGCCAGCGAGCAAAATGCTGCAGTTGAATTGCGGGATGAAGTTGCCTTCGTCGAAGCGCTAAAAATAAATACCTATAAAGTCTTCCTCGGCTACATGACTACCTACCCGGCTTCCCACAGGGTGCCGGAGGCGAAGCAACGGTACGAGAAACTCCTGTATGAAGGCAAGACCAGGGAAGGTAAACTGAAGAACTTCGAAGCTTTTTACAACGCCTATCCCGGGAGTCCTTACCGGAAGGAAGTGGAGAAAAATATTTTTGAGATCATCACCGCTTCCGGAAAGCCCTCGGCATGGGCAGCGTTTATTTCCCGTTACCCGTTGGGATCATTCCGGTCCACGGCGGAGGCGATCCTTTACCATGTCTCAAAAGACGAAGACGAGAATGCGATCGCCATGGTCCTTACTGATTCATTGAAAAAAGTTCACCTCCTGGAACAGGGATTTTGGGTCCCGGTGTTGCGTCACGGCAAGTTCGGATTCATTGACCATCGTGGCGTGGAGATGCTGCCGCCACAGTTTGAAAGCATCTCCCCGGAATACCTGTGCGGCAACATCAGGGAGGATTTCCTTCAAGTGGAGGATGGGATCATCAGCCGCAACGGGCATTGGATCATGAAAGGTCCGCTCCTGGACGTATCCGATGTAGGTTCAGGCTTTCTGAAAATAAATTCCGGGACGTGCATCCGCCTGGTCCATAAGTCCGGCCTTCCTTTTTCTGATCAGTGTCGTGAAGATGTAAAAATGATTGCCCGCAATTTTATTGCTTTCCGGGAGCATATGAAATGGGGGTTGACCTCTTTGGCGGGCAAATTGTTGCTGGAGGCACAATATGATGATGTGATGGCCCTCGATGACCTTATCATTTTGGTGAGGAATGGCAAGAGAATAATTGTGACAATAGAGGAGGTTGCCGCCGTGGCTGACAAAAACCCCCTGGTTGCCGCGCGAGTATTTGATGATGTGCAGCGCATTGCCCCCGGGAACTATTTGGTAAGGAACGGTTCGCTGGAGGGTGTCTTAAATGCTTCGTTGGAATTCGCGGTTGCTCTCAATCGCCAGCAGATTACGAAAGTCCAGCAGGGATTGATGCTGAACCGGGACCAAAAGTATTTTTTAACGGGCGTTTCCGATAAAGTCGCCGGCCGGGAATTTGTGAATGTTCAGTTCTATGGCAATTGGATAAGGCTTCAGGAGCACGATGACCTTCAATTATACGATCTTAAACAAAAGAAAGTGGTCCGGCATCAATTGGACAGCCTTTGGTTTGAAAATGAACTCGCTTTTGCCAGGAGTAATGATTCATTGACGGTTTATTTACGATCCGGCACGGCACTCAATTTTGCCGCCGGAACCGAAGTCAGTTTTGTCAAGTCAACCGGTTCATCTGGCTATTTCTTTATTCCGGAGAAAAACAAAAAAGTTGTATTTAATTCGGAGACCGGCAAGAAATTGTTTGCCTTCGAATTTGACGACGTGGAGTACATGGGCGAAAAAATATTTTTGGTAAGCGCCGGAAACAAAAAGGGGTTGTTGTCCGAAGCGGGCAAGGTTATTCTTCCGCTGGAATATGCAGCCATTGTTTCGGCGGGACCCGGGATCGTGTCCCTGCTCAAGGACAAGAAGTTTGGAATCTTTCATATAAAGACCAAAAAACTATTGAAGCCGGTCTATGACCGGAATGTGATTCCTGTTTCTTCGAACCGGCTGGTGGCCTACCGGGATGGTGCATACGGATTCATCGCCTGGGATGCCAAACCGCAAGGCTTATTTGAGTTTGAGGAAGTTCGACCCTGGAATGATACAGCGGCCCTGGTCAAAAAGAATTTCCAATGGATGATCTATGTGATTCCTACTGGAAAAGTGGTGATGGATAAAATCAAGGAGTACCGGTTTGTCAGCAATTTTCCAGGTGAGAAAGTGGCGATCATTCATCGGGACGCATACTATGGAATCATCAGCAATAAACGAGGGGAAATTATTCCGGCCAGCTTTAGTGAACTTATCAACGTGGGATCGGACGAAGAACCCTTGTATTTTGCCGAAAAAAATGTGGAAGAGGCGGATATCTATGTTGTGATCTATTATAATAAGAATGGGAAATTCCTGGCAAAGCAGGTTTATGAAGAGGAGGAATACGAGCGGATATATTGTTCAGAGAAAAACAAGTGATGGGGTCTGACCTAAATACAAAGCACATAGGCACATAGATACATAGGCACATAGGTCATGGTCCAGCATCGTCTCTCGAAGAGGACGATGCGAAATCCCCGGTACGATATCCCGTCCCTCCGTATCGTCCCATTTAGGAGACGATACTTGACAGTTACCTAAATACAAAACACATAGACACATAGGTTAGGTCCTATGCCAGGTGATTATCAGCTCCGTAGTTTACCCGCCCTTGTTGGGTGTGTCACGAATTGAAGAATAGAATAGTTCTTTGAATGCTGTATAAAAGATGGTAGTAGGTCTACCGCATACGCTGTACAGACAGGGTATGCAAACCACCTGAAGGTGCTGTGATCAAAAGTCATG
>DATHFS010000077.1:0-14959 GCA_035317975.1 Cyclobacteriaceae bacterium
ATGACATGATTGACGGAGGTGCGCTCCTTCCGCTGGGCTCAGAACGGGAACTCGGCGGGCACAAAGGCTATGCTTTGTCGGCGATGGTGGATATTCTCACGTCGGTATTGAGTGGTGCAAACTGGGGCCCCTTTGCCCCGCCATTTGCCCTGCGCCAGGAAATCCCGGCCCGCAGTGTGGGCAAAGGTATCGGTCATTTTTTTGGAGTAATGGAAATTGAAGGCTTTATGGACGTCACCGAGTTCAAAAAAAGAATCGACGAATGGATTGAAGTATTCCGGAATACAAAGCCCGCCAAAGGAACTTCAGGGCCATTGATTCCCGGTGATCCGGAACATCAGGAAGAAGCCAAGCGCAGAAAGGAGGGCATCCCGCTTATCGCTGCGGTGGTCGATGATTTACTTGATGTCTCCAAACAAACCGGTATACCGTTCAAGGTCGGTTAATGTTTCACGCAACGGCCGAGAAGGTTATACCGCAGAAGCGCAAAGGTTACGCAGAGAAACAAACCGTAGTCTGGCAGGTGACGTTGAGTCATACTATTCTGCTGACTAAAAGAATTTTTTGAAAGGCAGCAAATTATCTTTTTCCTCTGCGCCTGCTTTGCGACTCTGCGCCTTTGCGGTTGCCAATTTCCCATGAACCCCTCAAAGTCAACTCATTCTACCCCCTCCCCTTCCTGTTAACCAGTTTTTGGCCGCGAATTAACATTTTTAATGCATGCCGTTTAAGGGAGATACTCTTGTGCTTTTTACCGTGATCCTCCATTCTGACTTGAATGGTATCGATAATGTCTTTATAGGAAATCATTCCTGACAAACCATTTTCGCTTGACGAGAGAACGGCTAATGCATAGGTTTTTTCTGTTGCCATTCGTTCAGCCGCCGTTCGCAGACTTTGATCCATGCCGATGGACACACCCGTTGCCTTTGTAATTGTACGTAACTGGTTCATTGGGCTTTGAAGATCACTAAAAAGAACCGCTGAACTAAGGATACCGCGAAATTCACCTTCCTTGTTTGCAACAACAAAATACGGGTCGGGGTAGTGATGGCTTTTCCTAAGGGTCTCCATTGCTTCCTGAATCGTATTATCTTCCTGCAATACAACGCCAATCTTATTCATTACCTGTCCTACCGTGACGCGCTCCAAAATATCCGATTCGTAGGCGTGTGGCGTCTTTACTCCTCTTCTTGCAATTTTTTCAGTCATGATCGTATTCTTCATAATGAAAAAAGAAACAAAATAGGAAGCGGTACAGGCCGCCAAAAGCGGTAGCAGGGTATTGGATTGTCCGGTGGTCTCTAACCCAAACACAATGGAGGTAAGGACAGCCCTTGAAGCACCGGCGAACATCGCCGACATTCCTACCAGGGCGGCGAGAGGAAGGGTAATGCCCGAGGATGGAAAAAAATAAATTATCATACTGCCCAGGAGTACCCCTGTTGCTCCTCCGATGGTCAACAAGGGTGCGAGGGTTCCCCCTGAAGTTCCGCTGCCCAAAGCAATAGCCCAGGAAACGAACTTTAGAAAACAAAGAGAGAATACAATTTGCAGTGTCACGTGTCCCGAAAGGAGGTCTGTAATGTTATCATAACCCACCCCCAGGGTTCTTGGAGCGTAGTATCCGATAATACCCACGGCAATTCCACCGATAGCGGGCCACCACATCCAGTGCAGGGGTAGTTTCTCAAATCCATCTTCAATGAAATAAACCGTTTTTGTTACGCCGACGGAGACAAGCCCAATCAGAATTCCGATCACGCTATACAATGCGACCGCTCCGTTACCGGCTGGCTCAATAGTACTTCCCACAGGAAAGACCGGGCCCGGTTCGAACAGGAAATGATGACCTGCAGCGCCGGTTATACATGCCAGGGCAATGGGAATAATAGACCGCGGAGAAAACTCGAAAAGGAGCAGTTCAATTGCCAGGAAAATGGCTGCTAACGGACTCCCAAAAATAGCCGACATACCCGCCGTTGCCCCGGATGCCAGCAGTATTTTTCGCTCATAGTGGGTGATTCTCAGAAGTTGTCCAATGGTAGAACCCAGGGCGCCTCCCGTTGATATGATCGGCCCTTCAGCTCCAAACGGTCCACCGGTTCCAATCGAGATGGCTGCCGATAGCGGCTTTAAAATGATAATGGCAGGTTTGATTTTGCTTTGGTTCGTTAGAATTTGTTCCATCGCTTCAGGAATTCCATGACCCCGTATCGCTTTTGAACCATAAAATGCCATCAGCCCTACGATCAGCCCTCCCATCACCGGGATGATCATAACGAAAACGCCCAACGTGTTGTCGGCGGGACTTGAATGCACGAAAGAAAAATCGCCACGAAACGCGACGTTGGTGAAAAAGTCAATAAGGTAAATCAATACCCTGGCAACAAACGATGTTGCCGCCGCAACCAAAACGGCCAACCCGGCAATGAGGAGCAATCTGTATTTACTGTCGTGGGGTTGAAGCATGTCACGCCTTTAGATAAGGGAGAAGTGGAAAAGTCACACGTTCCAATTTCTAAGGTTGCACCGCAGCGGCGCGGAGGCGCAAAGGGTACGCAGCGAAACAAACCGTAGTCTACCAGGTGATTATTGAGTTATACAATGATGTGCTGACCAAAAAAGAATTTTCTAAGGCCACCAAATTATTTTTTGTGCCTCTGCGCCTGCTTTGCGACTCTGCGGCTTTGCGGTTAAAAACCTCTTTCAATCAAAGCATCGAATTCAACCTTTCCAGCATTTCCTCCATACCCGTACTGGCTTTCTTAGCAATGAAATGAATTTGGGGCATGGGGCGGACATCGGGGATCTTCGGATCGATGATAAATTTGGGAACATCCATCGGTACGTAGTCGATCAGGCCTGCCGCAGGGTACACCACCATGGACGTTCCCACAACCAAAAAGATATCTGCCTGGGAAGCAATTTCTCCGGCGACTTCCATCATCGGTACCATCTCACCGAACCAGACAATATGGGGCCGGAGTTGCGATCCTTTTTCACAATGGTCGCCCCAATTTAATTCCCAACCTGAAATGGGGTAGATCAGGTTTTCATCCAACGTGCTGCGCGATTCAAATAAACTTCCGTGAAGGTGAATGACGCGCGAAGATCCGGCGCGTTCATGCAGGTTGTCGACGTTCTGTGTGACTATTGTAACATCAAAATCCTTTTCCAGTTCTGCCAGGATCTCATGTCCCCGGTTGGGCTTGACTTCCAGTGCCTTTTTTCTGCGTTGGTTGTAAAACTCCAGCACCATGACAGGATTTTTTCTCCATCCCTCCGGCGTCGCCACATCTTCAACCGCGTACCCTTCCCATAGTCCACCGGAATCGCGGAAGGTGGGGATACCGCTTTCGGCACTGATGCCGGCACCCGTCAGGGCAACTAATTTTTTCATGTACGCGCTCATAAAGCTTAGGGGTAGCGCTTGAGGCTGGCGCTAAGCGCTACGAACTCTTCTTCCTAAAGAACCTTCCCTTCTTCTCCGGCGCATTCTCCGCCAATGTGAGACACTCCTCCAGCGTGAGTTCTGCGGGTTCCTTTCCTTTTGGAACTTTTACGTTTTTCTTGCCGGCTTTGATGTAGGGTCCGTAGCGGCCATTTAGAATTTGTATATCCGGATTCTCTGCAAACAGCTTGATGGTTTTGTTGGCATCGGCTTCCCGCTTTTGCTGGATCAGTTCAACGGCCCTCTCGTACGTAATCGTGTAGGGGTCTTCTCCTTTGGGAATAGAAACAAATTTTTTATCGTGTACAACGTAAGGGCCAAAGCGGCCGATGTTGACGACCACCGGTTTTTCTTCAAATTGCCCAAGGTCACGGGGAAGCTTAAACAATTCCATAGCATCTGCCATGGTGAGACTTTCCAAAAACTGACCGTTGCGCAGACTGGCGAACTTGGGCCTTAATTCTTTGCCGTCTTCCGGATTTTCTCCGATCTGCACGTAGGCGCCATAACGACCGAGCTTCGCATAAACGGTCAAGCCGGTTTTAGGATCCACGCCCAGCTCCCGGCTTTTGTTCGATACCGATGACCGTTCCACCTTTTCCGTGATGGTCACGATTTTATGAAATGGCTTGTAAAAATCATCGATCATTTTTTGCCATTTCAATTTGCCGCTGGCGATCTCATCAAACTCCCGCTCAATCTCCGCCGTGAACGAATAGTTGGTGATGTCCGGAAAATGTTCCACCAGAAAGTCATTGACGATCATCGCTGTATTGGTGGGGAACAGCTTATTCTTTTCAGCACCCGTGATCTCCTTATCGACCTTCCGCTCGATCTCGTTCTGTTTCAGTATAAAAGTCTTGTATTCGCGCTCCTCTCCTTCTCTGGATTCTTTCACCACATACCCTCTTTTCTGAACCGTGGAGATCGTAGGTGCGTATGTGGAAGGTCTGCCGATTCCCAGTTCTTCCAATTTCTTTACCAGACTTGCTTCCGTGTAGCGGGCGGGATGTCTCGAAAAGGTTTGCGTGGCGGCCAACTCATCCAATGTCAGATCCTGGCCGACCGTCAGCGGTGGCAAAACTTTGCTGCCCTCCTCATTGGTCTCTGCATCATCGTCGTCGCGGGACTCCATGTATACTTTCAGGAAGCCTTCAAACTTGATGACCTCCCCTGACGCCGTAAGAGTCCGGGGATTGGTTGAAATGGTGATTGTCGCCGTCGTTCGCTCCAATTCTGCATCTGCCATCTGGGATGCGATGGCTCTTTTCCAGATCAATTCATAAAGCCGCTGCTGGTTGCGGTCGGCACCCGCTTCCATGACAGAAAAGTCGGTCGGCCGGATTGCCTCATGGGCTTCCTGCGCCCCGGAAGACTTGGTTTTATATTTTCTGATTTGAATAAATTCTTTGCCAAAGGCGCTTTCAATCTGGCGGGTCGCTCCCTGAACGGCTTCATCGGCAAGGTTCACCGAATCGGTACGCATATAAGAAATCTTACCGGCCTCGTACAACTTCTGGGCGACGACCATGGTTTGTAATACAGAAAAACCCAGTTTGCGGCTCGCCTCCTGCTGCAGGGTGGAAGTGGTAAAGGGAGCAGCCGGTGATTTTTTGGCCGGCTTCTTCTGTAGGTCTCCGATGGTGAACTTCGCCCCTTTGCACGACTCCAGGAATTCTAACGCCTCTTTTTCGTCATTGAATTTCTCCGGGAGTTCCGCGATCAATTGCTTGCCTTTTCCAAGGTCAAATATGGCGGAGACTTTAAAAGAGGACTTCGCTTCAAATTTTTCAATTTCACGCTCCCGCTCCACGACCAGGCGAACGGCCACGGATTGCACTCGTCCGGCGGAGAGTCCTGTCTTAATTTTTTTCCATAAAATGGGTGACAGTTCGAATCCAACCAACCGGTCAAGGACCCTCCTTGCCTGTTGGGCATTGACTAAATCAATGTCAATACCCCTCGGGCTTTTGATGGCATTCTGAATCGCATTCTTGGTAATCTCGGTAAAAACAATTCTGCGCGTTTTGGCATCATTGAGATCCAGCACTTCTTTCAAGTGCCAGGAGATGGCTTCTCCTTCGCGGTCCTCATCACTCGCCAGATAGACCGTCTCCGCCTCGCTGGACAGTTTCTTTAACTTGGCGATGATTTCCTTTTTCTCAGGACTGACTTCGTAGGTAGGTTGATAATTATTTTCAATATCAATGGCGCCATTGCCTTTCGGCAAATCGCGTATGTGCCCCATGCTGGAAGCTACCGTAAAATCTTTACCAAGATAGCCCTCAATCGTTTTCGCTTTTGCAGGAGACTCAACAATAACCAAGTTCTTTGCCATGCGCTATTCTTTCAAAGGCCCCAAATATCTGTAATTTTTTAAAATGTCAAGCCCGGTAGAAATTATTGACGGTATAATAACATGAAAAACGCCCAATCGATCTCGCTGCCGCCAATCCATAGAGCCGCGCTCTTGGTATGATCACAACGTGCTGATTAACAGACTCATCAACCTCACGCCGTACCGTATTGCAATCCGAAGCGATTGACGACAATCAGGACAACCGGAAATAATTTTAAAAAAAACTAAAAAATTGATATACGGGGTGCAACCCGTTGCTTTGGTGAGGGTATTATTCCAATTTCAACTTTTGAGCAAGGAGGAAGACGAACGTCCTCAATTCGCTACTTCCACTTTTTGTTTTTCGTTTTGGTAAGGATAGTCAAATAACCCATGCTCTTTAATTGCCTCCTCCACTTTATGCGGTACAAATTTTTCCCAGCCGGCTTCCCCTTTTCTGATCATCGCCAATACATTATCTGAAATGATGTGCAGGTTGGCGACATTGGCATCCTCAATATCCTCCAGCTTATTGTTATCCATCAGGTAACGGAAAAGGTTCTTGAGGTTGGCCGGTAAATGGCGCTCGAAATCTTTCAATGTGAAAAGCTCATGAGAATCTTTCGTCCAGGCCGGGTAAACATATAGCCTGACATTGCTTCCAAAAAGCGAGGCAAAGCTCTCCAGGATCCCCCCGCGGATATTTTCATACGTCTTTTCTTCAAATACCTTCTGGAGCGCATAGATCCCCATGATGATCGCCGTTTTCTTTCCCTTGGTCATCTTTGACAAATAGTCCACCAGGCGGTAATATTCAAAGTAATTCGAAACCAGTACCGTTTGGCCTAACGAACAAATAATATCGGCCCGGTAAAGAAAATCTTTCTCATCAATTTTTCCATCCGGACTCAAATCGTTCAACGTCAGTTCGGTCAGCACGACAATTTTGGAACGATCCACATCGGGTTCGTTTTTGAAATGCCGGCGGGAGGTCAGCAACATGTCCACGTTCACGTGTGTTACGGGCCGGAAGCGGCCGCGCAGCACCAGCACGTTCTTTTTATAGAGTGCCTCGGAAGGCTGCATCACGGTGCCATCGGGGCCGAACATAGCAGCCTTGGTCAATCCGTTCTTCACCAATTTCAATGCCATCAGCCTGTTGTCCACCATCTTGAAGTCAGGACCCGATAAGCGAAACATATCTACTTCCATCCTCCTGGTTGTCAATCCATCAAGCAGGGAAAGCATGACCTCCTCTGGCTCACTGAGGAACATACATCCATACAGCATATTCACGCCGACGATCCCAAGAGCAAACTGCTGTTGCAAGGGGTCCGTGTCATACATCTTCACGTGAATCACGCAATCATTCGGTTCGGAATTCGGGCGCAATTGAAAGCGCAAACCGATCCAGCCATGACCTTGATTCGTCCGTTCAAAATTCAACACTTCCACCGTATCGGCGAAAGCAAAAAAGCGGGTATCTGAAATGCGGTGCGCCAGCCGTTCCGGGAGCAAGGTATATTCCTTGTCCAGCATCCTGACCAGGCGATCTTCACATACGTAACGTTCACAGACGCCGTAGATGGCGTCGCTGAACTTCATATCATAAGCGGATATCGTCTTCGCGATCGTACCCGACGCCCCTCCCACTTTAAAAAAATTGGCAGCCACTTCCTGCCCGGCTCCGATTTCCGCAAAGGAGCCATAGATGGCTTTGCTCAGGTTAATCTGCAAGGCCTTCTCCTGCGTCGTTAGTTTCTTCCGTTCCTCCATAATTGCTCAAAACATCCCCTGGGCTGGAATTTCATACATTTTTCGCTAAGTCCCTATCTTTTTGGGCAAGATTTCCCACCTGAATAGTCAAACGGAACATTGCAAAGATGAATTGCCCTCCAGCACAACAGTATTTGAAAATTTTTGGTTTGAATACCGTCGTGTCACCTGCCAGGTGGGATGCCTGCCAGCGTTATCGAATGAAATCGCGATTGGGGCGAGGAGCTGCCCTACTTTTTGGCTGTATATTTTTCTTTGGCAACTTCCACCAACTCCATCCAGTCATCGGCACGGGGATGCGTGCCCTTTTCAAAAACTTCGGATAGCAGCCAGCGAACCACTTCTTTTTTCATTCCAAATTTCTTCACGACCCCTTCGCAAAAAGCAATCTCACTCTTCTCCGCGACCCCGTCGGCATATACCATCAGCATCAGGTCGTACAAGACATTCATCTTGTCGTAATGATTGTCGGGTACATTGACCTCCACCTTTTCCTTGCTGTCCATCAGGGACCTCACCTGCCTGTCCTTCAGGCCATACTTCAAACCGATCTTAAAAAGCATTTTTTGCTCTTTCGCATGAACCTCGCCATCCGCTTTGGCCAGGGCCAGCAGACTTCTGATGTGGTTTTTCTTGTAGGAAAGAAGCTGGTGTTCAAAAAATCCGATCATGGCATCAAATTTAAGGAATTAAATCTTCACGGCACCTTCCTCCTCTTTTAAAACTCTTCGCAAAATCTTGCCCACATTACTCTTCGGCAGCTCCGTGCGAAAGACAAAATATTTGGGGACTTTGTAGTTGGTGAGGTTTTCATGACAGAACGCCTTTAACTCTTCTTCCGTTAACGTCGGGTCCTTTTTGACGATAAAGACTTTAATGACTTCACCGGATTTAGCATCCGGCACGCCGATGGCGGCTACTTCCAGTACCTTCGGGTGACTGGCAATGACATTTTCAATCTCATTCGGATAAACATTAAAGCCGGAGACTTTAATCATGTCTTTTTTCCGGTCTACTATTTTAAAGAACCCATCCTGGTCCATTATCCCGATATCGCCGGTGCGGAACCATCCGCCATCGAAGAAGACGCCTGCATTGTCTTGTTGCCAATACCCGCGCATCACCTGGGGGCCGCGGGCGCAGATTTCACCCGCTTCTCCCTGCGCCAACTGATTTCCATTATCATCAAAGATCGCTACCTCCGTACTGGGCATCGGGATGCCGATAGTCCCGGGCCGTTGAGTTCCGTCCAGCGGATTACAACACAAAACCGGAGAAGTTTCGCTGAGCCCATACCCTTCTACCAGGATCGAACCCGTTACTTCCTTCCAGCGCTTGGCCACAGCATCCTGAACTGCCATAGCGCCGGCAACGGCACCCTTGAGCGCGGAAAAATCAATTTTACTGAACTCCGGGTTATGGAGAAGACCATTAAAGAGCGTATTCACACCGGTAATGATCGTGAACTTGTGTTTTTTCAGCTCTTTACAGAATGCAGGAATGTCGCGCGGGTTGGTAATCAAGACATTTTTTACACCCGTGTAATACATCAGCGTGCCATTGACCGTAAGGGCAAAAATATGGTACATGGGAATAGCTGTAATGACAATGTCTTTGTGATCCTTCGTCATGTAGGGCTTGAACCAATGGGTGATCATCTGGTTGTGGGCAATGATGTTGCGGTGGGAAAGTTGTGCTCCTTTCGCAATGCCCGTTGTGCCGCCGGTGTATTGCAGCACGGCTAAATCCTCAGGATCAATCGATGGTCTGGACAGGGTCAGCCGGGCGCCCTTCTTTAAGGCCGACTTGAAACTGACTGCGTTTGGAATGTGGAAGGAAGGCACCAGTCTTTTGATGTACTTCACCACAACATCAACCAACAGCCCTTTTACTGTTCCCAGCATGTCTCCCATCTGTGTGACAATAATGTGTTTTGCAGGAATGTGCGGAAGAATAGTCTGGAGATGACTCGCAAAGTTGGATAAGATCAGTACAGCCGAGACACCGGAATCTTTAAACTGATGCTCCATCTCCCGGGGAGTGTATAGTGGATTTGTATTGACAACGATCAGGCCCGCCTTTAATGCGCCGATGAAAGCGACAGGAAATTGGAGCAGGTTTGGCATTTGGATGGCAATGCGGTCTCCCTTTTTCAGACCCAACTCAACCTGGAGGTAGGCGGCAAAGTAGGTAGAGAGCCGGTCGACCTCGGAAAAAGTTATTTTCACACCGAGGTTTTCAAACGCTATCCGATCACTATACTTCTTGCTTGCTGTCTCAAACAGTTCAACCAGAGATTTATATTCAAGCGGACCGATTTCATGAGGTATACCGGCAGGATAATGACGAAACCAGGGAAAGTCTTTCATAAGAGGGTAATTCAAAATCCTAATTAGAAAAAAAAAGGTGGTTTAGCAATCGTTTGATAACATATCGGGATGATTTTATGGATGGCTGATTCGTGTTCAATTGTGTTATGGTTTACGGTGTGCCCGCCGTGGTTCGCCGTGTTCGCCGTGGCCCACGTTCGCGGACAAGGCCACAGCGGGCACAGCGAACCACGGCGGGCACGGCGAAAATTGAACTTTGATTGATCTGATTTTAATGACGCTATGATTTTTAGGGAATAGCAAGATCAGAAAAAAAAAGACTTAGAACCTTCGTGGCAATTGCGCTACAAACTAAGAAGTCAAAAAAAAACCCGCCTTGAAAATCTCCAAGACGGGTGTACTTACTAGTGTGCGCTGTAGAGGGAGGGTTCGAACCTCCACGGAGAAGTTAGCTACAGGACAAAAAGAAAACTCTTTTAGTGGTCAACCCATTATCCTGCGTTTGTCCTTTGCTCTCCACCCCCGAGACAGGAGGGCTTGTCTGCCAGTTTCAACACCCTACATTGTATAACCTCAACAAAGGAACGTGTTTGTTAAAAATACCGCAATAAGACCGATTAATATATATTGAATTTTTAACAAATATCAAAACTATTGCTAAATTACTAAAAAACAGGCATTTTATGGCAAAGAATTATGAAATTGACAATACCGACCTCAGGATTCTGGAAATCCTGATGGAAGACGCCAAAAAACCATTCACGGAAGTGGCGAAGAAGGTCTTTGTTTCACAAGGAACCGTTCATGTGAGAATGAGCAAGATGGAAGCCGCCGGCATTGTGGAGAGAAACACGTTGAAAATCAACTATGCCAAGCTGGGTTATGACATCACGGCGTTCATTGGTATATATCTGGAGAAGAGTGCCTTATATGATAAGGTCTTAACCCGCCTTAAGGAGATTCCTGAAATCACGAATATCCATTACACCACGGGGAATTATTCGATGTTCCTCAAGATACACTGCAGAGACACCAATCACCTCAAGGAGGTACTTCACGACAAGATGCAGCAAGTTGAAGGGATAGACAGGACCGAAACCATGATCTCGTTGGAAGAAAGCCTGGATCGCAGCCTGAGGCTTGCCAATTAAATAAAATATGATGTTTTCCGTGTTTTCTGAACCTTAAGAATCGATTTTTGTTGCTATTTTTGATGGTTATTTAAAATTAGTCTAAATAGGCTGGTCAATGAGTAAGGACAATCAGGTATTGGAGAAATTCACCTCGCAGGAGTACGAGCATGGCTGGACGGTGGATCTCGAAACCGACCGGGCGCCCAAAGGCCTGAGTGAAGATATTGTCCGATTTATTTCAGGACGAAAGAATGAACCGGAATGGCTTCTGGAATGGAGACTGCAGGCATACCGCCTCTGGACGAAAATGACAGAACCGGTTTGGGCCAATGTCCACCATCCCCCTATCGACTACCAGGAAATTATTTATTATTCTGCACCTAAGCAAAAAGCTTCCCTTGGTAACCTGAACGAAGTTGATCCCGAGTTGATCAAGACGTTTGAGAAACTGGGGATCTCCCTTACCGAACAAAAGAGACTGACGGGCGTGGCCGTTGATGCCGTCATCGACAGCATCTCAGTGGCGACCACCTTTAAAGACAAACTCGCCGAACTTGGAATTATTTTCTGCTCGTTCAGCGAAGCAGTCCGGGAGCACCCTGATCTGGTGAAAAAATATCTGGGCTCGGTCGTCCCAGTCCAAGATAACTATTTTGCAACACTGAACTCGGCAGTATTTTCCGACGGCTCATTCTGCTACATACCCAAGGGCGTTCGTTGTCCCATGGAGTTGTCGACTTACTTTCGAATTAATGCTGCCAACACCGGGCAGTTCGAACGAACCCTGATCGTCGCAGAGGAAGGCTCCTATGTTAGCTACCTCGAAGGCTGCACGGCCCCCATGCGGGATGAAAATCAATTGCATGCTGCCGTGGTAGAGTTGTACGCCATGAAGGATGCCGAGATCAAATATTCAACCGTTCAGAATTGGTATCCAGGCAACAAAGAAGGAAAGGGAGGAATTTACAATTTCGTGACCAAGCGGGGGTTGTGTGCGGGCGATCATTCCAAGATCTCATGGACACAAGTAGAAACCGGATCGGCCATTACGTGGAAATATCCTTCCTGTGTTTTGAAGGGGGATTATTCAGTGGGAGAATTTTATTCGGTAGCCGTGACCAATAATTATCAGCAAGCCGATACGGGTACCAAGATGACTCACATCGGAAAGAACACGCGTTCGCGGATTGTCTCCAAAGGTATATCGGCGGGCAAATCACAGAACAGCTATCGCGGTCAGGTTCAGATTCTGAAACGCGCGACCCATGCAAGAAACTTCTCCCAATGCGATTCGCTCTTAATGGGCGACCAATGCGGTGCCCATACGTTCCCCTACATTGATGTAGAGAACAGCACTGCCAAAGTCGAACATGAAGCAACGACCTCCAAAATCGGTGAGGATCAAATATTCTACTGCTTACAACGGGGTATTGATGCGGAAGCTGCGGTGGCGCTCATTGTAAATGGGTACGCCAAAGAGGTACTAAGCCAACTTCCGATGGAGTTTGCGGTGGAAGCGCAAAAATTACTCGCGTTGACTTTAGAAGGAAGTGTTGGGTAGCAATAGAGTTGGAGGATCGTTTTTTATGATAATTCACTCTGGCTAGTGGACAAGTTTTAGTTTTTAAATTCTAAATTAATTGACGTGCTAACAATAAGAGACCTGGGGGCGAAAGTTGAAGAAAAACAAATCCTGAACGGAATAGACCTGAAGGTCAATGCCGGAGAGATCCATGCCATCATGGGTCCCAACGGTTCGGGTAAAAGTACGTTGGCTTCGGTGCTGGCCGGGCGTGAAGATTATGAAGTCACCGGCGGAACAGTCGATTTTGAGGGCAAGGATCTGTTGACGCTAAAGCCGGAAGAAAGAGCGCGCGAAGGAATCTTCATGGCATTTCAATACCCGGTGGAAATTCCCGGGGTCAGCACGATCAACTTCATGAAGACTGCCATCAATCAGATTCGCAATCACCGCGGTCAACAGCCGTTGGATGCCGTTTCCTTCCTCAGCCTGATGAAAGAAAAAATGAAACTGGTGGGGATTGATCAATCGTTGCTCAACCGCTCGCTGAATGAAGGATTTTCCGGGGGCGAAAAAAAACGGAATGAGATTTTTCAAATGGCCATGTTGGATCCCAAACTGGCGATCCTGGATGAAACGGATTCCGGGCTGGATATTGATGCCCTTCGCATTGTAGCGAATGGCGTTAACAAACTCCGGTCGAAGAACAATGCCATCATCGTCGTTACGCACTATCAGCGATTACTGGATTATATCGTCCCTGATTTCGTTCATGTTTTGTACAATGGCAAGATCGTGAAATCGGGTAAAAAAGAGCTGGCGCTCGAATTGGAAGCCAAAGGATACGACTGGATCAAGAATGAAGTGGCAGTACTTTAAGCATGACCATGAGCTCAACTTCAACGACCCACGACCTGAACCGCGAAATCGCCGATGCTTTTCGCCGCACGGAATTTCCTTCCTCACGTGAATTAAGAGAAGAGGCTATTCACCATTTTGAAAAGCTGGGTCTTCCCGGAAACAAAAATGAAGAGTATCGCTTTACCCCGATCACGCGGGCACTCGAACCTATGCTGTCTGCCGGTTTTGGTGAAACTCCCTCCCCGATCACCGACATCACACCTTATCTCATCCCCGGATACGAATGCAATTGTATTGTTTTTGTCAACGGACAATACAATGAAAAACTGTCCAGGATCATCAGTCCGGAAAATCAACTAACGGTTCGGTCGTTGCACCGCGCATCGGAAGAAAAATCAGTATTGGTACGGGACTATCTTGGCAAACTGGTTGACTTCAAAACCGATGCTTTCGCCGCATTCAACACCGCCTTATGGAAGGATGGCGTTTTTATCCATGTGCCCGCGAATACCATCCTTGATAAACCTATTTTGGTTCTTCATGTTCATGACGCAAACCACCAGCCTGTTATCAGTCCTACCCGACTCTTGATGATCATAGGAGAGCGGAGTGAAGCCAGCATTGTGGAAAAATTCGACACCATCGGCATGCATCCTGTTTTCAGTTCGTGGGTGGATGAAATTGTTGTAGGCGAAAAGGCGACACTGAATTATTGCAAAATTCAAAATGACGCAGGGTCCCTTTACCAGGTAGCGTCCACCCTGATCCACCAACACGACGGAAGCAAGGTGAACACATTCACCCTGACCCTCCGCGGCAAGATCATTCGGAACAATTTCACTATTGCTGTTGACGGAGAACGATGTGAATCGCATTTCTATGGGCTTTATTTGCTGGATAAAGACACGCTCGCCGATAATCATACAACAGTGGATCACCGTCAGCCCAATTCATTCACGAATGAATTGTACAAAGGCATCATGAACGGCAACTCCCGGGGTGTTTTCAATGGCAAGATTTATGTACGACCCCACGCTCAAAAGACCAACGCTTTTCAATCCAATCGCAATATACTTTTAAGTGATACGGCCGTTGTCCACACCAAACCTCAACTTGAGATCTGGGCCGATGACGTGAAGTGTTCGCACGGATGCACGTCCGGGCAATTGGATGAGGAGGCATTGTTCTATCTTCAATCGAGGGGAATAGACAAAGCCAACGCACAAGCTTTGCTGTTATATGCTTTCGCCGGAGAAATTCTGGAACCGATGAAGGACGAGATCCTGAAAAAGTATCTGCATTCAATTATTTCCGAACGACTTCATAAAAGTCTTTAGTGATGAAGGAGAGCCCGGGCATTATTGCAACTAAATCAATGCTGGATGTTCAAAAGATCAGAGAACAATTTCCTGTGTTGCACCAACAGGTGCATGGAAAAAACCTGATCTACTTCGATAATGCGGCGACCACGCAAAAACCCAGGCGGGTCATTGATTCCCTCGTTGCATATTACGAAGGATACAATGCCAATATTCACCGCGGCAT
>DATHFS010000078.1:0-7735 GCA_035317975.1 Cyclobacteriaceae bacterium
ATCCTGGCTTTCACTACATCCCAGTCGATGGCAAACGCGGGCGGACGCAGGGAGATATGAACAGGCAAGCCACCGTTCAGTCGGATGGAAGGATCATAGGAATCATAGGCAGGATCAAACACGATCACTTCGTCACCCTGACCGACCAGTGCTGCAATCGCGGAAAAGATCGCCTCGGTACCTCCGGCGGTAATCGTAATTTCAGTTTCCGGATCTGTTTTGCGATGGTAGGACTTCCCGACGACTTCCGAAATAATTCTTCTCAACGACGGAACACCGGCCATCGGAGCATATTGGTTATGCCCCTCCTCCATGTTGCGATGGATCAAACTGATCAATTCTTTGGAAACGTTGAAATCGGGGAAGCCCTGCGATAAGTTGATGGCACCCTGCTCCAAGGCCATGCGCGACATAACCGTAAAGATGGATGTGCCGACATCCGGGAGGCGGGATTTTATATCTGTTGGTTTATTCACTGGGTTGGGCTTGGTGGAGCGCCGTAAACTGATTGAACACTTTGTGCTCTTCGTGTCTTCTTCGGTCCTTTGTGACCTTGCATTGTCCAAATTCAAGGTCCCCAACATGCCGGGGCGGGCGCGAATTTTGAACTTGTTTGAAGGATTCCGGGACTCTTTCGGAGACCGTTGTCATCTGATTGTACCCACTGCCTACTTTCTCAACGGTGCCAGAATCCGGTACTCCGTCTCCACGTCCCCCTTGCTGATATTTCCCAGTTTTCCTTTCAACATGCGCTTTTTTAGTGGCGTGAGATAATCGATAAAAAGTTTACCCTCAATGTGATCATATTCATGTTGAATAATCCGGGCCTTCATTCCGCTGTATTCCTCTTCGTGTGGAATCCAGTTCTCGTCGAAGTAACGGATCCGGACCTTTTCTTTCCGGAAAATCTCTTCCCGGATGGTGGGGATACTCAAACAGCCCTCTTCAAAAGCCCATTCTTCTCCGTCCTGGTCTATGATCTCCGGGTTTACAAAGGTTTTTTTGAAATTGGCAAGTTCCGGTTCGTCTTCAACCGACGTGCCATCGACGACAAAAAGCCGCACGCTTTTGCCAATCTGCGGGGCAGCCAGGCCGATACCATGTGCCGCATTCATAGTTTCATTCATGTCCCGGACCAATTCCGTGATATCAGAACCTTTTTCAATGTCCTTTGCCTTTTTTCGCAGCACAGGATCGCCATACATGATGATCGGGTATACCATTCCTCGGTTCAGTTATCGCGCAAAGTTATGCACGATTTGGGATAATCTGAAATAGTAGGCCTGGCAAGTAGGCAGTAGGCAATGGGCAGTAGGCAAGCAGTAGGCAGTAGGCAACGGGCAGTAGGCAAGCAGTAGGCAGTAGGCAAGGGGCAGTAGGCAAGGGCAAATGACCAATGATGAATTGATTTCGAAGGGTATGCAAACACGCAATAAGAAACAAGAACTGACAATTTTGCTGCCCGTTATTGCCTACTGCCCATTGCCTACTGCCTATTTGTTCCCCTGCTCTCCATATAATTCTGCAAAATCAACGTAGCACTGACCTTATCCACATTCCCCCTTACCTTCCGTTCGGATTTTCTCATTCCTCCATCAATCATCGCGCGGTGGGCGATCGAACTGGTGAAACGCTCGTCGGCAAGGAAAATGGGCTTGTCTGGAAACGTCATTCTGAAAAAATCCACAAAGTTCCTTACCTGAGGGGCGATTTCGGAATCCATATTATTCAGGCGCTTCGGCATCCCGATGACTACCTCTTCCACTGCTTCTTTTAGAAAATACGTTCTCAGAAAATCAACGAGCCGGGAAGTTTCAACAACGTCCAATGCCGTAGCAATGATTCGCAGAGGATCGGTAACGGCGAGACCTGTTCTTTTAAGTCCATAATCAATTGCTAGGATTCTTCCCATTCTGCATTCTGTGAGAGTCTCCCCGCCAACAGATCAACTTTGCCTACTGCCTCTTGCCTACTGCCTACTTCTCCCGGTGTTGAAGGTCAATTGTGCTTCACTCGTTCCAAAAAAATCCTCTTCATCTGATTTTCCAACGCCATCGCCTTTGGGAAAAGGATCTCATTTTCGATGCGGGCGTGGATTTGCAGGCTTTTTTCAAATTGAGTCAGCTCAGAGTATATCACTTTTACGTGCAGCGGAGCATCTGCTGTGAGATAATAATCTTTCGTGATCCTTCGTATGCCCTCCATTTCATCATCATGCTCTTCGTGTTCCATAGCAAAACGCTGAAGTGAATTGCGTTCCATTTTATAATAGAGTTCGGTAGGACTATACCGGCCACGGGCAGCGCGTTCCAGCAACCGGATATAAATAAAAAGCGTATCCTCCTCTTCGTAGATATGATGTATAAAATCTTCAATAAATAAAGGAAACAGGACTTTCAAATCTTTCTCCACGCCGTCGTATTTCTCATGGTTGGCTTTGAAGCTTTCCACCAGGCGGGCGATGTAGGGAAGTTTGTGCTTAACAAACAGAAAATGAGCATGCTTGAGATATTCGATGATCAGATCGACCGGATACGAAATCAGGGGCAAGTCGGCTTCCTGAAAATTCGCACCAGGGAATTCCAACTCCCGTACTACCTGCTCGACTTTCAGGCCTTTTTCATGGCAAACCTGTTCCAGGGTTTGTTCCGAATATTCATAGAACTTGATGCCAAAATAGTACAGCACGTAGGCCCGTACATTGTCCTGGTCTACCAATTCCTTGATTCTCCGGTCTTTTAAGGCAGTTTTGTCCATGATCCTGGGGTAAAGATAAAAATCAGCCAACAATCGGCAACTACCTTCGCTAAATAGAAATTAACTTTGGGGCGGCAAATCGCGTTAGAGAATTATATTTCACTTTATTCCTCATTCTCCCATGAACGAACCTAACAACACAAAATACCAGATTAGCCTTCCCCTTGTCCTTTGCATTGGCCTGGCCGCTGGATTACTGGTGGGCGCCAACTTCATGGGACGATCCTCTTCCGGCCACGCAGGAGAGGATGTCCAGAAATTCCGTGAAGTGCTGGGCCTGGTGAAGGGCGAATATGTCGATGATGTTAAAACCGATGTCCTGGTGGAAGATGCTATCCAGCATTTGCTCACCAAACTGGATCCTCACTCTACGTACATTTCCGCTAAAGACCGTGAAGAAGCCAACGAAGATTTGCGGGGAAATTACGAAGGCATCGGTATTGAGTTCAATATCTTTCACGATACCCTGGTCGTGGTAGCTCCGTTGAGCGGGGGGCCCTCGGAAGCTGTAGGATTGCGAACCGGCGATCGGATTATCAAGGTAGACAGTTCCGTTATCGCGGGAATAAAACTGTCGAATGCCGAAGTGATGAGGTACCTCAAAGGCCCCAAAGGAACGGAGGTGAAAATCGAGGTCTTGCGGAAGCATGTCAGGAACCCGATAAGCTTCACCATCATCCGCGACCGGATTCCACAATATTCTGTCGATGCCTCCTATATGATTGACGATGAAATTGGCTATATCAAAGTCAGCCGGTTTGCCCAAACCACGTTTGATGAATTTCAGACGGCCCTGAGCGGATTAAAGAAAAAAGGAATGAAAAAACTGGTGCTCGACCTGCAGGGCAATCCAGGAGGGTATTTGAACCAGGCAATTGATTTAGCGGACGAATTTTTGCCGGCCGGGGAAAAGATCGTGTTCACGAAAGGGAAAGACCAAAAATACAATACCGAGGCGATGTCCACGGCGAAAGGCGAGTTTGAGCAGGGAGGGCTGATCGTGTTAGTCAATGAAGGGAGTGCATCGGCCTCTGAAATTCTTGCCGGCGCCCTTCAGGATAACGATCGCGCGCTGATTATAGGAAGGAGATCGTTTGGAAAAGGACTGGTCCAGTCACCCTTCGATTTGTCGGATGGCTCCGAACTTCGCCTGACGATCTCGCGCTACTATACGCCCAGCGGCCGCTCGATTCAAAAGCCGTACGGCAACGAGGGCGAGTATTCGAAAGACATTATGAAGCGTTACAAACATGGAGAGTTCTTTACTGCGGACAGTGTCAAATTCAACGACTCATTAAAATTCAAGACCTTGAATGGACGCACCGTGTACGGGGGCGGCGGGATTATGCCCGATTATTTTGTTCCGCTGGATACTGTACTCAACAGTCACTACCTGAATGACCTGTACAATACAAACTCTTTACCCGAGTATACTTTTAATTACGTGGAAGAACATAAAGCAGAATTGCAGAAAATGGGGTACGACCATTTTTATAAGGACTTTGTTGTAACGGACGCCATGTTGGCCAGTCTGGCTGCCACGGGAAAAAGGAACGGGGCAGAACCCGATGATAAGGACCTCCGGAAGAATAAGAAAGTCTTCCAGGTTCATGTCAAAGCACAGATTGCGCGAAAGATCTGGAATAATAACGGGTTCTTCCCGATCTTCAACGAGACCAATGAAATTCTCCAACAATCTATTAAGATGTTTGACCGGGTTCCGGAGAGGAGGACGAAATTGTAGTTGTTGGTTATTAGTCCTACTTCTATGTTAAAATCCTGGCAACAAGTTCCGCTCGGTCAAAAATCAAAAATTAATAATAAAAAATAAACAATGCGTTTGAGGGATTTCTGATTGTTTATTGCTGATTTGTGATTGCTGACCTTTACTACAAAGGCACAATTACTTTGCCTACTGCCCGTTGCCTACTGCCTACTACTCTCACAATCTCCCCGTCAAGCATTTACTTTATCAACCGTCGCCCCTAAATTGCCTACCGCCCCTTGCCTACTGCCTACTATTTAGCTAGCGGTGGTGAATTTTTTTACTCTAACTTTGTTGTTGTAAACCTTACCCCGTTTTATCCAATTTTTTTGAAATGACTACCGTCATCGTTCTTTTGCTGGTTATTATTCTGTTGCTCTTCGTTCTCCTTTGGACCATTTATAGGTTCCGGGGAAAGGGAGGATCCGGGGATCCTGGATCTATCCTAAGAACGATTTCGTCCGACCTTTCCAGAATGGATCCTCTTATACGGGAGGAGTTTTCAAGAAACCGGGAAGAGATCCGGAACAGTTCCAAAGGCAGCAGGGAAGAACTAAGCAACTCATTCAGGAATTTAAGTGAAACTCTTCAAACTTCTTTTCGGGATACGAAAGACGAGTTGTCTAAATCATTAAAGTCCTTTGAAGAGCGGTCGGGCTCAAACTCGAAAGATTTTAATGAAGTGCAACGGCAGAAATTTGATGACCTTGCGGTAAAACTGGAGAAGATCAAAGAGACCGTTGAAATCAACCTTCAAAGAATCCAGGAGCAGAATTCCAAAAAGCTGGATGAGATCAGGGGGACAGTGGATGAAAAACTTCAGTCTACCCTGGAAAAACGCTTTAACGAATCCTTTAATGTGATCAGCAACAGGCTGGATCAGGTGCATCAAGGATTGGGCGAAATGCAAAAATTAGCAGCGGGTGTCGGGGATCTGAAAAAAGTGCTGACCAATGTGAAAACGCGGGGCAACCTGGGAGAAATTCAGCTGGGCAGTATCCTCGAGCAAATCTTTTCTCCTGAGCAATACTCCAAAAATTCCGTCGTCAAACCGGGAAGCCTGGAACGGGTGGAGTACACCATTAAACTTCCGGGAAGAAATAGTGATAATTCACCGTTGCTCTTGCCGATCGACTCTAAATTCCCCAATGAAGACTACCAGCGGCTCGTGGAAGCGTATGAAAATGTAGCGAACCTGACTCCAAAGGACCTGGAGGACGCCAATAAACAATTTGAGTTTTCAATCAAGAAAAACGCAAAGGACATCAGGGATAAATATATCAATCCGCCGCTGACCACCGATTTTGCCATCATGTTTGTTCCAACGGAAGGATTATATGCAGAAGTTTTAAGAAGAACCGGGCTGTTCGAACTGCTCCAACGGGAGTACCGAGTAACCGTGGTAGGACCGACCAATCTGGTCGCCTTCTTAAGCAGCTTGCAAATGGGGTTCAGAACATTGGCTATTGAAAAAAGGTCGAGTGAAGTATGGCAAATACTGGGCGCCGTTAAAACCCAGTTCGGAGACTTTGGAAAAATACTGGATAAAACAAAAAAGAAATTACAAGAGGTAACCAATGTCATTGAAGACGCCGGCACACGTTCGCGGGTGATTGAACGAAAACTAAGAACGGTTCAGGAATTACCCACAGAAGAATCGGTCATCCTGTTAGGGAAATCGGTTGACCTGGACGATGATGTGCCAGAGTCGTCCGGTCTGGACGATGAACAAGAAAGAGAGCAGCGGGAACCTGAATTACCTTTTGAATTTTAAGAATAATGGAGTCCATGAAAATCACACCAGACAGCAAACTGAAAAAACTTATTGTGGTCGGCGACCGTGTATTGATCCGGCCGGCAAAGCAAACCGAAAAAACAGACAGCGGACTTTACTTGCCACCGGGCGTTCAGGAAAAGGAAAAAATCCAAAGCGGCTACGTGATCAAGGTGGGGCCAGGCTATCCGTTGCCCATGCCCGCTGACGAGGATGATTTGTGGAAAGGCAAAGAAGAGCAGATAAAGTACCTTCCCCTGCAAGCCCAGGAAGGAGACCTGGCCATCTTTCTGCAAAAGGGGGCTATTGAAGTGATCTACGAAAGCGAAAAGTACTTCATTGTGCCACAAGCCTCTATCCTCATGCTCGAACGCGAAGAAGATCTTTAGTTTTTCTAAGGCCGTAATTTTGAATTGAGGGCTCACCCATCTTAAATCTTAATTTTAAATTTTAAATCAGAACATGGCCGGCCTCTCCTTTGATGTACTTCGCAATGGCAAGAAATACCGCTTGATCAATCACGGCGAACGGAATGATTTTGTCATCGAACATATTCTTACCAATGGTGATTTTAAAGTGAAAGACCTTCATACCCTCGAGCGGTATCATCTCAAAGACCTCATTAAATTTGGAAGAGGGAAGGATTTTGAGATCCTGGAGATTCAAGATATGAAATGATTTAAAATTTGTCCATGATCCTCCCCGCGAAAATCGAAGACGCTCCCATCCTGAGTAATCTGGTAAACTCTGCCTATCGCGGAGACTCCTCCCGTCAGGGCTGGACGACCGAAGCCGATTTGCTGGATGGTACCCGCACGGATACCAACGCGATGGAGTACCTCCTGGAAAGGCCGGGCACGGTGATCCTGAAATATGTGGACAACACAGCGATTTTGGGCTGCGTCGAACTCGATCGCAAGGGCGATCAACTTTATCTCGGTATGCTTACCGTTCAGCCTGACTTGCAGGGAAAAGGCATTGGAAAAGAATTGCTCAAGGCGGCCGAGGAAGAAGCGCGGAAACAAAAGTGCACCCGCATTTTCATGACGGTGATCTCCCTCCGCCATGAGCTGATTGACTGGTACCTTCGCCACGGCTATACCGACACCGGCCAGCGGAAACCTTTTAAAGTACCGGACTCGCGCTGGGGCATTCCGAAAATGGATCTGGAATTTGTCGTGCTGGAGAAGAAACTCCAACCTCATAACGTAAACACATAGAGACATAGGTACATAGGCACATAGGTAGTCTGAAAAACCAGTCGGGTAATTCAAAAGTTGCCGCTTATGGGCCGTTTGCTGTCGGCAGCAAATTAAGTGCGTCTTAATCGCGATCCTTTCGTTACTTTCGTTTCCCATCAAATTACGTTGCTATGCGCATCATCTTCCTGGCGGTTTTCTTTTGTTCAGTTCATTTTGTTTCTGCTCAACCCGAGGATC
>DATHFS010000079.1:0-3458 GCA_035317975.1 Cyclobacteriaceae bacterium
GACATCAAAGGGTTGAAGCCGGATATCCCGCTCTGGCTGCCTCGCGTGATGCTCGACCTGTATGTGATCAGTTTGTATTACTACTACAAATTAAAAATTGAGCAGGATGAAGGCTTGAATTTTACGGACTTGCTCTGGAAAGTGTTTGCCACCGGGTTGATTGCCACCGTCATTTCCCTCGCCATTCGTTTTATACTTTACCTTCTCGGCAATACGAAGTTTGCTTCCAATACGCTCTTTGCGGACATCATTTACCAAATCAACCTGGCCCTGCTCATCAGCTTCCTGCTGGCCGCCTTTACTTCCTGGAAGAGATTGATCTTGTATCAAAAATCGAAATGGCTGATCCGGATCTGGCTGGCATTCGAGTTTGGTTTATTGTTGGTGTTGGTTTACGATAGCATCAACATTGTGCTATCGGAAGCGGTCTCGGCTACGCTGAACATCCTGCTTGGGGTGATCGCGATCGTCTTGTCGGCGAATATGAAATGGGTCGCCTATCTGAACTTCAAACAAAAATGGACGAGTCTGTTGTTGCTCATCCTGATCTTTTTCTATCTGGCTTACTTTTTCTATACCGTCACCCGGCAGTCGGCGGTCATCAGCCAGCAATCCACTGCCTTTGTGGACTTCAGCGGCCATATTTTTAATTTATCGCTTTTTGCGTTTGTCCTCACCTATTCTATTTTTTCCTTTCTGGTCATTACGTTTAACCTGCCCACGTCCTCGGTATTCGAACAAAAACTGGAAGAGGTTATCAATTTCCAGCGCATCAGCCAGTCTATCCAGACTGAGCAAAATGAAGAAAGTGTTTACAATATCTTATTGGAGAGTTCCGTGAGCTCGGTTTTTGCAGATGCTGCCTGGCTCGAGATCCAGGGGGCGGGAAATTTGCCCCGGCTTTTTATGTACCGGATTGATGAACAGGAAGCCCGGGCGATCCGCGATCACCTTAAGAGCAATAACATAAGAGGGGTGCTTGACCAGGGCAGTGATAAAACCAAAAACCTGTCCAGACACATGAGCGCGATGCGGGGCTCACGCTACCGGTCAGTACTGGCATTTCCTATTTCTGTCAAGGGAGAAACCATTGGCACCCTGGCGCTATTGAAGGAGCTTCCCGATGGGTTTAATAAGGAAATGACACGCATTGTCTCGGCGTTCGCCAACCAGGCCGGTATTTCAATTGAAAACTTCCGGTTAATGGAAGAGGCATTTCAAAATGAGCGCTATAAAGAGGAACTTAAGATTGCCAAGAATGTTCAAAAAAGCCTTTTGCCGGAAAAACTGGAACAGGATGAAGAATATGAAATTGCCGCTTTTTCTGAATCGGCTGACGAAGTAGGGGGAGATTATTATGATACCATTCGTGTTAATGATCACCAGGTAGCGATGATCATTGCCGATGTGTCGGGCAAGGGTACTACCGCTGCATTTCACATGTCACAAATGAAGGGGATTTTTCACAGCCTTGCCCAGCAAGAACCCGACCCAAAGGAGTTTATGGTCCGGGCAAACCAGGCCTTGATATATTGCCTGGAGCGAGGGTCGTTCATTAGCGCCACGTATTTTGTTGTGAACGCGCGTCTCCGGAAAATCGGTTATGCCCGGGCGGGCCACTGTCCTGTTTTGTACTATTCAATACAAACGGGTACCGCACAGTATTTGAAAGACAAGGGGAAAGCATTGGGGATGATCAAAAGCCGTGATTATTGCAATCACATAGAGGCCAACGAAATTGCCTACGTGCCCGGTGATATTATGGTGCTGTATACCGATGGGATCACAGAGGCAAAGAATAGCAAGGGAGAGGAGTTTGGGTCAGATCAGCTTCTCCAAACCCTGCTGGAAGTGAAGGAGAAGACCTCCCGGGAAATTCAGGAACATCTGATCAACCGGTTGTATGAGTTTTCAGGGTCAAAGGAGATCAATGACGACTATACGACCATGATCGTCAAGTTTCGGAACGGGAGTAAACATTAAAAAAATTAAATCGTTAGAAATACATGGTGCACATTAAACGGCTGCAGGAGGAGGGAATCGATATTCTGGCGATAATCGGTGAAATTGACGCCAGTTCCTCCATCGAACTGGATTTAACCATTGCCAAAAGCGCGGGGGAAGGGTTCAAAAAAATCCTCATCGACTGCAGCGCGTTGGAGTACATTTCTTCCGCGGGCCTCGGCGTATTCATGTCTTACATTGAAGAGTTCAAAGACAAGGGAATTCACATGGTCTTGTATGGTTTGAAAGAGAAAGTAGCAAACACATTTAGTATTTTGGGCCTGGCCGACCTCCTGCAAATTTGCGCCAACAAGTCCGAAGCAAAGAAGTTGATCAATGCATTATCAGTATAACATCGGCTGCAGCCTGAATAACCTGAAAGGCATCCGTGACTTCATCCGGGAGTCATTAAAGGGTCATGATGTGACGGAAGTGGTAATGAATGAAATCGTGCTGGCGATCGACGAGATGTGTTCCAACCTGATGATTCATGCGCATCATTGCAATCCGGAACATATGTTGGAATTGCATATTCAGGTGCCGAAGAAAGGCAATTTGATATTTGAAATTGTCGATGATGGGAGTGTGTTTGATATCAATCATTTCAACGAGCCGGATCTTGACAATTTGGTACAGGAAAAACGAAAGGGAGGGTTGGGCATACGGCTGGTGAAATCCATTATGGACAATGTGGAATACCTTCATCGGGAGGGCAAAAATGTATGCCGTCTGACGAAAAGGGTGAATTAATCCATACCCTCTCCCTAAAAAACCTAATTTTACGGGCTTTACGAATCAAACACTATGCGTTTTGGAATTATTGTATTGATGGTTATCCCCAGTCTGGGATATGGACAAAAAAAGGCCGCACCTGCCACGCCCTTGTTCTCGATCAAAGGGTCACCCGTCTATACCGAGGAATTTATTTATCTATATAAAAAAAACCACCAGCAACCGCAGGATTTTACTGAGGAAAAAATTAACGAATACCTCACGCTCTTTATAAATTTCAAATTGAAAATAGCGGAAGGAAGGAAAAGGGGGTTGGATACCACGCAGGCTTTTGTTAAAGAATTCAATACCTACAAGGAAGAGCTTAAGAAACCCTACCGCGCCGGTACCGATGACCTTGACCGGCTGACAAAAGAAACGTATGACCGGCTCACGCAGGAGATAAAAGCCGCTCACCTTTTGATTGCGGTTAAACCTGATGCCGCCCCCTCCGATACCCTGACAGCCTATCATAAAATCAGTGATCTGCGCCGGCGAGCGCTGGCGGGTGAGAATTTTGAAGCACTGGCAAAGGAGTTTTCCGAAGATCCTTCGGCTAAAACAAATGGTGGAAGTTTAGGATACTTTACTGCCTTACAAATGGTATACCCGTTTGAGGACGCGGCCTACAAAACAAAGGCCGGGGAAATTTCTCCTATTGTCCGTACCCGTTTTGGATACCA
>DATHFS010000080.1:0-12221 GCA_035317975.1 Cyclobacteriaceae bacterium
ACCAGGGCGTTGATGGCTTTCAATAATTTTGAAATATCATGAAAATGAAGTCCTGTTGTGGGCTCGTCGAAAATGAAAAGAATATGTTCTTTGCTTTCGGAAGATTTCTTTCCGAGGAAGGAGGCGAGTTTCACGCGTTGCGCTTCGCCCCCGCTTAACGAATTGGAGGATTGCCCGAGTTTCACATAACCCAGGCCAACTTCCTGTAACGGCAGGATTTTTTCGTACACGGGTTTCTTATCGCGAAAAAATTCCAGCCCTTCTTCGACAGTCATATCGAGGACGTCCGAGATATTCTTGCCGTTATATTCTATTTCCAACACTTCCTGTTTGAAACGCTTACCATGACAGCTTTCGCACTTGAGAAAGATATCGGCCATGAACTGCATCTCCACTTTGATTTCGCCATCGCCCTCACAGGTTTCACAACGGCCACCCTCCACATTAAAAGAAAAATGAGAGGGCTTGTATCCCCGTTGCTTGGACAACGTCTGGTCGGCATACAGTTGGCGGATGGCATCGTAGGCTTTTACGTAACTGATCGGATTGGAGCGGGAGGACTTGCCGATGGGATTCTGATCGACAAATTCAGTTTGCGTGATCCTGGAAATGTCCCCTTCCAGTTTGTCATACTTGCCCGGCGTTTCCGCCACCGAGCCATTTAGTCGTCCGAGAGCCGGGTACAGTAGTTTTTTGATCAACGTTGATTTACCGGAACCGCTTACGCCCGTGATCACTGTGAGGACGCCGAGGGGGAACGTCACCTTTAGATTTTTGAGATTATTTTCCCGGGCTCCGGAAAGAGTGATGGAGTCTTTCCATTTTCTTCGGATTGCAGGGATGCTTATTTCTTCTCTTCCACTCAGGTAGTCGGTTGTGTGAGACGGTACCTTGGTGTCAAGGTCCTTGACGGATCCTTGAAAGACCAACTGCCCGCCGTTCGACCCGGCATCAGGACCTATGTCAATGAGTTGGTCGGCTGCTCTCATGATCTCTTCTTCATGCTCAACAACAATGACGCTATTCCCCATATCACGGAGGGCCTTCAGGACTTCCACCATCTGGGCCGTGTCGCGGGGATGCAGTCCGATGCTCGGTTCGTCCATGATGTACATGGACCCCACCAATGCGCTGCCGAGTGAAGTAGCCAACTTGATGCGCTGGAATTCTCCGCCGGAAAGTGAGTTGGTCAGCCGGTTTAATGTTAAATAGCCCAGGCCTACATTGGCCATGTACCGAAGCCGGGAGCGGATCTCCGTCAGGATCCGATCGGAGACTTTCTGATCGACAGGGGAAAGTGTGATATTTTCAAAGAAAGAAAGCACGTCTTCCAGTGGCATCAACGCAATGTCCGTAATGGACGTAGCTGCAATTTTTACGTATGAGGCATCCTTTCGCAGTCGTGTTCCACGGCAATCCGGGCACGTAGTGCGTCCGCGATAGCGTGAAAGCATGACGCGGTACTGAATTTTATGGATTTTAGACTCGAGGTAGCGGAAGAAAGCGTTAATGCCGTCAAAGTATTCATTTCCCTCCCACAATAGATCACGTTGCTGGCGGGTGAGTTCGTGGTAGGCGCGATGGATGGGGAAATCAAACTTAATTCCATTTTTCAATAAAGGCTTTTGCCATTCACTCATCGCCTCCGTTCGCCAGGGAGCAATTGCTCCCTCGTATACCGAAAGGCTCTTATCCGGGATGACAAGGTCGTCGGAGATGCCCAGAATTTTTCCAAAACCCTCGCAGGTCCGGCATGCCCCAAAAGGATTATTGAAACTGAAAAAATTCACGGAGGGCTCCGTAAATGTCATTCCATCCAATTCAAAACGATCGGAAAAGTGCTGCTTGTTTTTTCCTTCGGAGTAAATAAAGCAATCGCCCTGACCTTCGAAGAAAGCAGTTTGCACGGAATCGGCCAGACGGAAAGTCAAATCTTCATCAAGGGGATTAACAGCAGCGCGGTCAATCAGAATTTCAACTTCGCCTGTTATTTTTTTGGATTTGGTGGCAGCCTTTTTCTTCCCCCCTGCTCCCGCCTTCGCCAAGGCTTCGGCGGGCAAGTCCCCCTCTCTTCCAGTGGAGGAGGGTGAGAGATTTAACAACTCCTCAATGAATTTTACCTCACCATTCACCAAAATCCGCGCAAAGCCTTTACTCAACAAAAGGTTTAGCTCATATTCGATCTTCCTGCCTTTCCCGATTTTGAGAGGGCAGGCGACCATGACGGGCGTTCCGGGGTTTAGTTTGTTGATGGCATCCACGACATCGGTGACCGTGTCGCGTTTGACCTCCTTGCCGCTGATGGGCGAAATTGTTTTGCCAATGCGGGCAAAGAGCAATTTGAGGTAGTCATAGATTTCCGTTGTTGTGCCAACGGTTGACCGGGGATTGCGGGTGTTCACTCTCTGTTCTATTGCAATCGCCGGAGAAATTCCTTTGATGTAATCGACTTCGGGTTTTTCCATCCTTCCCAGAAACTGGCGGGCATAAGAACTTAAACTTTCTACGTACATCCTTTGCCCTTCGGCAAATAGGGTGTCAAATGCCAGGGACGATTTCCCGGAGCCCGAAAGGCCGGTGATCACCACGAGTTTATTTCGCGGGATGGCGACACTGAGGTTTTTTAGGTTGTTGACCCGGGCGCGTTTGATAATGATGAATTCCCTGGGATCAAGTTCGTCCAGGTAGGAATCGTCAGAATGGAGTGGGGAGCTGGAAATCATGAGAAGTCGCAAAAATACCTTACCCCCGGCCCCTCTCCAAACAAGATAAAATGAAAACACCATCCGCCGGCCGGCAGATGGTGTTCGTGCTTATGCCTGGATTATTTTTTAATTGTCGAAATCAGGATCATAACTGGCTTCACGACTTTTGCCTTCCCGCTCTTCATTATCATAATCCTCACTTTCCTCAGCGCTTTCAAAGTCTTCCTCCGCAGTAAATCCTTCATCCTCGGGACTTTCGAATTCCTGTTTCTTCCCCGACTCCACGGCGTATTCGCCCTCGCTATTGCGGGTAGCAGGCACTTTGACTAAGTAAACGGCATCCTCTGTTTCCAGCGGAAAAACAAAGATGGGTTCGTTTTTCGCATTTTTTATCCTGGTGATGCTTGCCTCATAGCCATTTGGAAATTGCTGCCGCAACAATTCCCGCAAATCCTCGGACAGGCTTTCCAGGCTCTTAATTACTCTTTTCTTGCTTCCCGCCATGCTTTTATCACGTACAAATCAAAAATTGGGCTCAAATAGCATAAGAATTTATATAGAAGGCAACATTTTTTAATATTTTTTTTGGGCTTTTAGATAATATTTCTATCTTTTCAATTCCAAAAGATTCAACTAACCCCAAATACTATCGAGCGAGAGTTCTACGTTACCTAATCGCAAGACAGATGATTGACAGAAGATGTAGCGACAGCCAGTTGGTTTCGCTCTATCAAACCGGTAACGAAGAGGCGTTCGAAATGCTACTTCATAGACACAAATCCCGCATTTACACGGCAATTTACTTAATTGTAAAGGACCGTTATGTAGCCGAAGACCTGCTACAGGAAACCTTCATTAAGGTGGTCAATACGGTCAAGAGCGGCCGGTACAATGAGGAGGGTAAGTTTCTACCCTGGTTGAGCCGTGTTGCCCACAACCTGGCTATTGACCACTTCCGCAAGAGCAAGCGCTATCCGGAAATTGTGCTGGAGGATGGCAGCAGGGTGTTCAATTCGTTGAACTTTGCCGAGGAATCACATGAATCGGCTCAAATGTTCAAAGAGACCAAATCCCGTTTGCGCGATCTGATCAAAGAATTACCGGAAGAGCAAAAGCAAGTGCTGATCATGCGGCACTATTTGGAGATGAGCTTCCAGGAAATTGCTACCCGCTCCGGCGTGAGCATAAATACAGCGCTGGGAAGGATGCGGTATGCGCTGATCAACCTAAGAAAGAAAATGATCAAAAATAATATTGCCTATGACAAAAACGTTTACCCAAAACGATCTGATCCGGTATTTATACCACGAGACTTCGGCGACGGAGACGACGGAGATCAATAAAGCCCTGATCTGTGACTCCGAACTGCAGGAGCAGTTCAAAGAGTTGACGGCAACCAAAAGCCAATTGGATACGGTACGGCTACAGCCTTCGCCGGCCACCATTGGGAATATCTTAAGCTATGCCCGAGGGCTGCAAGAAAAGCATTGATCGCCAATTCAAAAAATAATAAGGCCCTTCCGAATTGGAAAGGGCCTTTTTTTGTATGCCTGGTATGACCCCGATAAAAATCGGGGCGGATCGGCTACCTACAATTCCGTTATTTTAATATTCTTCCACCTGACTTTTACCCCGCCCCCTGAATGGATTTGGAGCGCAATTTTTCCCGTCCTGCCTCCTATTTTTTCATCTTTTAGGAAGATCATTTGTGTTCCATTGAGCCAGGTCGTGACCTCGTCTCCTTTCACTTTAACCTTCATGGTATTCCACTCACCTTCTTTGAGGATTTTCTCCTTGTCTGCATCCGGTTTGATCAGCCACTCTCTGCCGTACGATTCATAAATACCACCCGTATGGTGCCCAGCGGGTGCTACCTCAGCCTGCCAGCCGGTAATCTTTGTTCCTTCGAGGCTGCTGTGAAAAAAGACCCCGCTGTTGCCGTTGGATTCCTGTTTAAAGTCGACCGTAAGCTCAAAATCTTTGAAGTCCTTATCGGTGGTCAGGTAGCCGTATTCTTTGTCCGGACCGCTTTCACAAATCAATTCACCTTTTTCAGTGTACCATTTCTCCGTACCATGGATTTTCCAGCCATCCAGGTTCTTGCCGTTAAAAAGTGAATACTCTTTTTTTTGTGCCCACACACAAAGTGATAAAACGGTGAGCATGCAGAATAGAAATAATGTCTTTTTCATTGTTGATTGTTGAAGTTGGCTAAAACTACGAAATAGGATTTAAAATTTAAGATTTAAAGTTTAAAATTGGTGCCTGCCAGGGCTCAGGCGTACTCCCTGATCTTAAATCTTTTAATTTTAAAATAGTTTAAATCTTAAATTCTCCGGTGAAAGTTTTAATTCTGCATCAGCATTTCCATACGCCGCAAACGGGAGGTGCGCTCCGATCCTATTATCTCGCAAAGGCCCTGTCCGATCGGGGAATTCAAACCGTCGTCATTACCGCTCATAATGAACCGGGATACCGGCAGCAGGACGTGGAGGGAGTGGAAGTGCATTACCTTCCGGTAGCGTATGACAACAAGTTTGGATTTACCGCGCGCGGCATTTCCTTTCTCAGGTTTGCCTGGAAAAGCGCCAGGCTCGCAGGACAATGGCATGACGTCAGCATGTGTTATGCGATGTCGGTGCCCCTCACGGTGGGGTTGGCTGCAGGATGGATGAAGAGAAGGCATAAAATTCCTTTTCTTTTTGAAGTAGGTGACCTTTGGCCCGATGCGCCGGTTCAACTGGGCTACGTGCAGAACTATTTCCTTCGCCGGTTTTTGTATGCGTTAGAAAAATGGATTTACCGAGAAGCGGATTCGATCGTAGCCCCATCTCCCGCTATCCAATCTGCCGTCGAAGAGAAAATGCCGGGTAAAACTATACACCTGATACCCAACATGGCTGATGTTAACTGCTTCCGGCCGGCGCCGAAGGAAGAGCACCTTGAAAAAAAATTCGAGGTGCAGGAGAAATTCGTTGTGACGTATGCCGGGGCGGTGGGCGTGGCAAATGGATTGGATTATTTTCTGGAGATCGCCCGCGTTTCACATAAAGCCAACTTGCTGATTCAATTTTTCCTGTGCGGGGAGGGAGCCGTGCTAGATCGTCTCAAAGTCAACGCCGGCCGGCTAGGACTCCGGAATCTCACCTTTGTCGGTTTTCAGAATAGGGAAGGGGTGAGAGAACTCCTCAGCGTTTCAGATGCTGCCTTTGTTTGTTATAAAAACGTTCCTGTCCTGGAGACCGGGTCCCCCAATAAATATTTTGACGGACTGGCTGCCGGCAAACTGATCGTCATCAATTTTGGGGGGTGGATCAAAAAAGAAATTGAGGAGAACCGGTGCGGGATTTATGTTGACCCGCGGGAGCCGAATGATTTTGTAAAAAAGATAAGGCCGTTTGTGGAAGACAAAACTAGGTTGTTGGAATATCAGGAGGCGGCGAGGCGATTGGGGATGACAACATATTCCCGCGACATGCTTTCAGCAAAATTCGCGAATCTTTTTATTAAACGCTGATTTGGCTAAATTACTTATCCACCTTCTCAAAAATCTTCCCCGTCTTCTTATTCTTCAAGATCACTTTCTTTGCTCCATAGTGCGTCACTTCTTCTTTTACCAGGTAGTGATCCGCATCGTATTCCTGGAGGTGACTGTCCTTGGATACGCCTACTTTCCCGCGCCAGATGTCGAGCTTCACGGGCTCCCACAACTTTGTCTTTGCTGATTTGTAGGCGGCATCCAATACGGAGTTCACCACATAGCCGTCGTAAAAAGTCTCTTTGGGTTGGGTTCCCTTTTCAAGGGCATTAAACATGTCCATGAACATGTGATTGTAGCCAAGTTCGTTGAGTTCATCGCCTACCGGAAAAAGCCAGCCGGTGTTGCTTTCCGCTTTTTCGGCCACGTAATCAGCACCCTTACCGGTTGTAAACATTTCAAACCCGGTGCGCAAAAAACTGTTGATCCAGATTGTGCCTTCGGTGCCCATCACTTCGTCCCGTAAGTCGAGGCCTCCCCGGAAGGTCCAACTCACCTCAAACTGGCCAATCGCACCGTTTTCATATTTGACTAACCCAATGGCATGGTCTTCGGCATCAATTGGCTTCACTTGCGTGTCCGCCCAGCACATCACTTCGATCGGCTTGATATCCTTGCCAATGTAGCTTCTGTTGATCTCTACACAATGACAGCCCAGATCGAGAATGCATCCCCCGCCGGCTTGCTCTATGTCCCAGAACCAATCGCTATGGGGACCCGGATGCGTTTCGCGCGACTTTGCCCATAAGATTCGCCCCAGCGCACCATTTTTGACGCTTTCGTGCGCTTTGAGAAACTTGGGTGTGTAAACAAGATCTTCCAGATAGCCATTAAAAATCCCCGCTTTTTCAACTGCCTCCAGCATGCGTCTGGCTTCGTCCGCATTGCGCCCCAGCGGCTTGGTGGTAACGACTGCTTTCTTATGTTTTACGCAAAGCATTACCGCTTCTTCGTGCAGGTTATTGGGCAAAGAAATGCAAACTACCTCCACTTCGGGACGGTTGATGGCCTCTTCCATGTTGGTCGTCGAAAACGCCACTTGATAATCTGCTGCGAATTTTTTTGCGCTTTCTTCCTTTCGGGAATAGATCGTTACAATTTTATCTTTGCTTCGGTACCCCTGAAGCGAATCCGCATAAAACCGGCCAATAAATCCGGAACCAAGCATGGCAATTTTCATAGTAGGAGATTTTGATGATGGTTATTATAGAATTTCTTTTTTGATCGGTGTTGGCAGCACACTAAACGGTCTTAATTTCTTTTTTCTCTTTAAAGAAAATGATGAAATAGACGAGCACACAAAAAGCGATGATGGCAGGCACGAGCCAAATACTCATCCATAAGTGGCTGTTTTTTCCGGTTATTGAATTGATTGCCTCCAGCGAGTATCGATTTGCTATGGACCCGGAAAACCAGGTTCCGATAAACATTCCCAGTCCATACGTGGCGAACGTAAACAACCCTTGCGCGGCGCTCTTGATTTTCTCACCGGCTTTCTTTTCGGTGTACATGTATCCGGTTACAAAGAAGAAATCATAACAAATACCATGAAGGATAATTCCGGCATATAACATCCACAGGTTGGCCTGGAGATCTCCGTAGGCAAAAAAGACGTAGCGCAGAATCCAGGCTGTCATTCCCATCATCAACATTTTCTTTACGCCTATGCTGTTAAATAGAAAAGGGATGGCAAGAATGAATGTGGCCTCGGAAACCTGCCCCAGAATCATTTTTCCTGCGGTGTTTTCCATTCCCAATTCAATCAAAAACAAATTGGTGAACCCATAATAAAATGCCAGCGGAATGCAGATTAAAATAGCAGCACTGAAAAATACGATGTAGGATTTATCTTTGAAAAGTGCAAATGCTTCCGCACCGAGGGCGCCCGATGCAGTGGCCCCGGCGGTCTTTCCCTTGGGCGGGGTGTTCGGTAAAGTAAAAGCGAACAATCCCAACGCGAGCGAAGCCGCTGCCGCGATGTGGAAGGTGGACAGGGTCTTTTCAAGTCCAAGAAATCCAATCGTCAACCCCGCTACAATCCAGCCGGCCGTGCCAAATACACGGATCCATGGAAATTGCTTGCCTGGATCGGCCATTTGATGAAAGGCAATGCTATTCGTTAGCGCAATGGTGGGCATGTAGAGGAGTGAGTAAATAAGAATTACCCAATAAAATGAGGTATTGGTAGTAACCCAGGAAGCCAGGTAAAGAAGGACTGCCCCCAGCGTATGCAACACACCCGTAATCCGTTGCGCAGCGAAAAAGCGATCGGCAACCATTCCAACGAAAATGGGGGAGATCATGGTAGCAATAGAAAGTGCTCCGTACGTGAATCCGATTTGAGCGTCAGAGGCCGCCAGATTTACCTTCATGTAGGTACTCATGGTAACATACCAGGCACTCCACGTGAAGTATTGCAGAAGCATCATGATGGCTAACTTGGCAAAAACGGCTGGTTTCATACTGTCGGTAAAAATAGTGGCGAGAAATATAGTTGTCTTCCGACAGGAGATAAAGCTTCCCGTATAAAATTTACCTGACGGTATTCATTTCGTCGGGTGCAATGCCCGGGCAAGGGCTACTTTTTCCCTGGCCGGTACTTCGAATCTTTAAAAATCACCGCAGCTTGCGCGTTGCTCATAATTTGCGGCACCGTTCTCCCTGGATTCTGCCGGGCGTAGGCCTCAACGATTTGCCATCCGACCCATTGGCCGATGCGACCCGGGCACTTTTCTCCGATCTCCAGCGTCTTGGGCCGCTCCGCGAGATACCGTTGCTTGATCTGGTGACGGGTAGAATACATTACTTCATTTTCAATCAACCGGATGTAGATGAGGTCTTCATTTTCCCGTGCCGAATTTATTTCTTCTGATGTGAAGCCGATGAAGAGACTGTCGGGCGTGCAGGGAAGCATCCGCTTGGCAAAATAGTAGGCCTTGCCGTAGGCGATCATATCGGCCAGCACGGTCTTATCGGCCAGATCTGTTTTATTGAAATGCGTGTCGATGCCATAGAGCAACAGTACGGACGGCACAATAAAATCCTTTGTATACCGGCGCAACATGTACTCATACATGTTGGGCCGGTACCGGGAGTTGGGGCCGAGAAAGTAGTCCAGTCCGATCACCACCAGGCTATCGCTTACGAGCAAGTCCGTCTCCATTCCGCTGATGATAGTCTGCAGGGCAGGCGGCTTGAAGTCCGGATAGTAGTATTTGATGTTGGCAAAGGCGGTACGGAATTGTTCTTTCAGCTCCTGGCCGCTGCCAAAAACGTTGTGTGCCTCGATCAACAACGTGTCCATGGCCGGATTCGTGAAGCGACGGTAGAGTTCATTGATGAAAATGGAGTCGTTGGGGTAACGCGACCGCCCAAAAAAGTGATCACGCAAATGGGGATGCCGGGTAAGAAACGTGACCAACTGTGCCTTGGTAGCGATGGAGGGCAATGAATCTTCCAGCGATTCGATTCTCAAATCAATCGGAATACTTTTCGTGTCCGGCACAAACGCACATTTCACGTCACGGTCACGCTTACAGCCACTTAGGCTTGCCCACAAACATAGAATGACGGTGAAGGATTTGAATCTCATATCAGATCAGAATTTGGATCAGAATTTGCAGAATTTACAGAATTTTGTGAATATGAGAATAGGCAGAATTTGTGAATATTTTGGGTTATGCATCAACACTTCTAAATTTGAAGGCGATATACTTATCGCTCTACAATTCTGCTCATTCTACCATTCTGTAAATTCTGATAAAATTCTGTAAATTCTATAATTCTGTAAATTCTGATGCAACATATCGCCGTTTGCGGGAACATTGGCTCGGGCAAGACCACGCTGGTGGAGAAACTTTCAAAGCACTACGGGTGGACGCCGTTGTATGAGTCCGTTGACCAAAATCCGTACCTCAAGGACTTTTACGACGACATGACGCGATGGGCGTTCCATCTTCAGATTTACTTCCTCAACAGCCGGTTTAATCAGATCCGGGAAATCCGGGATAGTAAAAAGACCATTATCCAGGACCGTACGATTTACGAAGACGCACACATTTTTGCCGCCAATCTCCATGCCAGTGGCCACATCAGCGACCGTGATTACCAGAGTTACCTCGATCTTTTCAACTCGATGATTACGTTTGTACACCCCCCTGATCTGCTGATTTATTTGAAAGCCGATATTCCAAAGCTCGTACAGCAAATTCAAAAACGAGGCAGGAATTTTGAATATGGGATACGCCTTGAATACCTGAAGAACCTGAACGAACATTATGAAAAATGGATTGGCGGGTACAAACAAAGCAAGTTGCTTATCATCGATGTAAATGCCATGGATTTTGCCGAACGCATTGAGGATTTTTCGGCGATTGTCGGGAGGATCGACCTGGAGATGAATAATCTCTTCAGCCAATAGGGAGCAAAAATTTGAAGAGAATGCTTATCTTTCTTCCACCTAAAACCAAACCTTTACTACTATGAATACAATATACGCTGGATTCTGGCTACGTTTTGTTGCCTGGTTTATTGATGTCTGCCTTTTGGGAATGATAGGATGGATTGTCATCGCACCCATGCTGGCAACCGTTGGATTGGCGAGCAATTTTTCATTCAGTGATTTTCAGAACACGGAAGATGTCGCTGCCCTGATTGCCGTTTTGTCTGCCATGATCGGTATTTCATGGGCCGTCAATGAAGTCATGAAGATCGTATACCATTCCTTTATGGAGTCATCAAAATACCAGGGAAGTGTTGGCAAAATGGCGTTGGGATTAATCGTCACGGATTTGCAGGGGCAAAGGCTGGATTTTGGAAAAGCACTGGTACGGAATCTCTGTAAGCTTATTTCAAACCTTACCTTTACCATTGGCTATATCATGGCTGGGTTTACCGAGAAGCAGCAGGCATTGCACGATGTCATTGCGGGAGCGCTGGTGGTGAAAAAACAACCGGAACTTTCACCTACCCCAATTAAGTCCAATTAAGTCAGGGCTAAGGCCGGTTTCTGTAGTGCATCTGCGGTGGAAAATTTTTCACCGCAGAGACGCGGAGGCGCAAGGGAGGCGCAGAGACAAGGGATAATTTGGTTTGATTCTTTAAATAATACCTTTTTGGTCAGCCACTTAACCAACTACATTCTCCAGCAAAGAGTTGCATAAACGCCACTGGAGGTTTTTTCATCGCAAAAAATTTATCGATTTCGGTAGAACTTCAATTTCGGCAGGCAGGAACCCCGCTAATTCTCCTTCTGCTTCGATCGCACAGACGCCCTTCGAGTGAAGTTCAATCCGGGTGCTTTGGTTATAGATTATCAATCCATCCCGGATTTTCTTTTTGGCCTTCATGGCTTGCTGGTAAACCAAAAACTTCCACAGCGGTAAGGCTCCGGCAATAAAAACGTTAAGAAGTCCATCGTCGACGATGGCATCCGGCGCGATGTACAGTGCGTTACCGAATGAACGCGCGTTGGCAATAGCCAGTACCCGGATTTTTCCTTGCCATTCCCAGGCGGGGGTCTTACAGTAAATTTCTTCGGGTCGATGTGTCAGGAATGTCGCCGTGATGGCTTTCCAATACGTGAGCGTAGGTCCAAGGGTGCGATTGCTTTTTGCCAATCGTTTTACGACAGCCGGCCCCATGCCCACACTGCACGCGTTGATGAAATACCGGGTCACCTTTCTACCCTCCTGGTCGCGGCAGGTTATTCTGCCCAGGTCTACTGGCTTGGGAAGGTTGGATTCAATTAAGGTAGCCAAAAGCCCGGGGTCGGCTGAAAGTCCACAGGTCCTCGGGAAATCATCTCCCGTGCCCAACGGGATGAGCCCTAAAACAATCTGCGAATGGGACCGGTTGAGTTGAACGCCGTTAAGCACCTGATTAAGTGTACCGTCGCCTCCAGCTGCAATAATGAAATCAAAACCCAGGTCGACGGCCTTCGAGGCAAGTTCAACGGCGTGACCGGCCCGTTGGGTTTC
>DATHFS010000081.1:0-10951 GCA_035317975.1 Cyclobacteriaceae bacterium
TCTTAGCAAAGGCCACCGCCTCCTCGACGGACTCCGCTTTTACGGTCATAAACCCGCCGATGGTTTCTTTGATCTCGCCAAAGGGTCCGTTGGTGACGACGTTGTTGGGCCTTACCACCCTGGCATCCTCAAAAGGCAATCCCGTACCCGCAACGAATTTGTTTTGGGCAGCGATGCCGCCGATCCAGTCCATGGTCTGTTTCATCCAAACTTGCATTTGTTCCGGTGAAGCGAGTTTACTACCGTCTTCGTGTCTCATGATCAATACGAATTCTTCCATCTTTTTAGATTTTAATTGTTAGTGAATATTTTAACTATACACCCATAACAAATGAGATGGGAACGATTGGACATAAATTTAAAACTATTTTTGCCGTTCCTCCCGTTTAGGGAGTACATTAGCGAATCAGCGGCGATCGCGAGGATAGCGGCTATAATCAGGAGGGTGATTTTGATTGATGTTTTCATCGTTAATTGTTATTGGTTTAACTTATGCACCAATAACAAATGAGTTTTATTAAATTGGACACTAAATTTAAAAGGATTTTTCGATTGTAGTTGCCTATCCAAAATGTGTAAGGAACGATCTCAGCAACTCATTGAGAAACTCTACCCTGAACAAGCTTCCATCAAAAAATCCTGATGAGCCAGAACCAACAACCCAGCGAAAAAGGCCAGGTGATCCGTGGCAAAATCCTTCAGCGGATCATCGGTGTTCTTGGTATGGCCTTTCCGTTTGTATTGGCGCTCGGCGCCAAAGCATTTGGATGCAGCGAAATCCACTCCTCTATCAGCTACTATTACCATACCGCCATGGGAGAGGTATTCATCGGCTTTCTTTGTGCCTTTGCCATGTTCCTGTTTGCTTATATGGGCTATGACAAACGGGATTCCCGCGCAGCCAACCTGGCCGGGATTTTTGCTATCGGCGTCGCGCTGATCCCGACTGCTTTTGGAACAGTCGAAGTGGGCTGCACGAAGTCGCCCTGGTTCACTATTGAAGTCGTACACCTGTCGTTTGCCATTTCATTTTTTCTGGTGCTCACGTACTTTTCGTTGTTCCTCTTCACACGGACCAACGACCCGGCTCAAATGACATCCGGAAAAAAGCGAAGAAACATTGTTTACAAGATCTGTGGCGTTACCATGCTCATCTGTCTGACCCTGATTGCACTCTACATGTTATTTCTTCAGGAACGCTACCCCTCCCTTCGGGATTTGAAACCTGTATTTTGGCTGGAGGCCGCGGCGCTAGTTGCATTCGGGATTTCGTGGTTAACGAAGGGGGAGACGATATTCAAGGATGCGTGAAAAAGGGAGATCGGGCAGAAATCCAGGCTGACTCCTCCTATTGTAATTTCTCAATTATTCGTCGCGCTTCATTCTCGCCTTCCCCGGTTAGGTACAGCGATTTGGCCTTGAATGAAAAATTGATAAGATCTTCGGCCTTTAGTTTGTCAAGAACTGCAAAATCGTATCCCCTCCAGGCTCTCCTTATAGTTTCGTCCGCTATTTCTTTTTCCTCCCAACTGGTGAGGTCCATCCGCGCGAGGGAAAGGTCGCGGATGAGTTGTTGTTTCTGCTCCGATTCCATAACGATACATTATGGAGGCAAATTAAACGCTTTTTCATAAAAAAGGCGAGATTCACTTTCATCGGGTAAAACCCGGCTGTCTAAGAAGTTTTTAAGGAAATAAAACAAACCTTGAGCGAGCTGAATCCGTTTGATACAAAAGCGGTTGGGGTTGTATTCTGTTTTCGCTTCAAAAAAAGATTACCGTCATATCATGTTAATAATGGAGCAAATTAAATAAACATTTATGCTGCAGAATTATTTCAAGATCGCCGTAAGGAACTTGTTCAAAAACAAATCCTCTTCCCTCATAAACATTTTGGGCCTTTCCGTTGGCATAGCCTGCTGCGCATTGCTCGCTTTATACATTCAGGACGAGTTGACTTATGAAAAGCAATTTGAAGGCGCCGAACGGATTTACCGTGTCACGTCCACTTTTCAGGCCAACGATGGTCAAACGCAGATCATCCAAAGGACCTCCCCGCCGGTTGGGATGACCATGCTTGCAGAATTTCCTGAATTGGAATCCGCGACGCGCGTAGCCAAAGATCTTGCTGTCGAGCTGCACTTGTTGAAGCAGGGCGACAAATCGTTCTATGAAAAAAAAGGGTATGTCGTTGACTCCACTTTTTTTGCTGTCTTTCCTTATGAATTTAAAGAGGGGGATCGCAAGACCGCCCTGAATTCACCGTCATCCGTAATTCTGAGTGAAGCAGTGGCTGACAAATTCTTTGGAAGCCGGTCCGCGTTAGATGAGTTGATTACCATTACTGGCGGGCCGAATACGGATACATTCCGGGTAACGGGAGTATTGAAAACACCTCAAATGAAATCGCATCTGGACGCCGATTTCTATATGTGTATGAACAGCAATGGCCTTGGGGAAAGCATTAGCAGCACGACGACCTGGGCAACGGATAATTTCATATTTACTTATCTTAAACTACGACCCGGAGCTAAGGTTGAAAATCTCCTGGCCAAATTCCCGGCCTTAATGAACAAGTATGGGGAAGAAGAGAATCAAAAAATGGGACATAAGAAAATACTTGGCCTGCAGCCCCTGCTTGATGTCCACCTTTACTCCACTCATTTCAATTACAATATTGACCTGGGTACGCTGGGAAACATTACGTATCTCTACATTACTGCCTCCATTGGCTTCTTTATCCTTATCCTCGCTTGCATTAATTTCATGAACCTCACCACGGCGAAGGCCGCCCAGCGGGCGGGCGAAGTGGGAATACGCAAAACCATGGGCGCCAACCGCAAGCATTTGATCATTCAATTCTTAGGAGAATCCCTGACGATTACCCTTGCCGCGATGATCCTTTCGTTTGGATTAATAGAATTGGCTCTTCCTTTTTTCAATGAACTTGTACAGAAGGATATTCACATTAACAGCAACAACATTGCGTATGTAGCCGGGGCATTATTCCTTATTTCAATTCTAACCGGGTTTGTTGCCGGAAGTTACCCGGCCTTGTATCTCTCCTCTTTTGAGCCGGCCCGTGTATTGAAAGACAAGCGGGCCATCTTGGGTTTTTCCAATCCCTTGCGTAAATCCTTGATCGTATTCCAATTTATTGTTTCTATCATCCTGGTTTCTTCCATCATCGTTATCCAAAAACAGCTGGGTTATATTCAAGACAAGTCCTTAGGATTCGATGCTGACTATAAAATAATAGTGCCTTTGCGAACGGTTGAGGCATCCAGTCGCTATCCCCAATTCAAGAATCTCGTCAAACAAATAGCGGGAGTGCAACATATTACGGCTGCTTCCAGCCTTCCCTCAATGCCTGTGATGAGTGATTGGTCTTTTTATCCGGCAGGAAGCACCCGTACAGATGCCATTGGCCATTTCATCATCAACACGGATGAAGATTATTTCAAGACCATGGGTATTTCCGTTATTGCGGGCCGGGATTTCCGGATTGAATCCGATTTCTTGTCGCCTACCCGGGATCCCCTCACGAGCACCAAAGTAATGGTAAACCGTTCCAGCCTGAAAAAACTGGGCGTTGATCTGAAAGAGGCTGCTGGCACGAAACTCCTTGCTACTTTTGGAAACAAAACGTTTAACTACGAAATCGTCGGCGTGGTGGATGACTTTAATCAATTCTCCTTGCACCAGGCTGTGAGTCCCCTCCTGTTTTATGTCTCCCCCAATCCCACCGATTTTATCTACAGCACGATTTCAATCAAGCCGGAGGATTTTGAAAGTGTCCAGGCCTCCATTCGGGCAGCCTGGAAAGCAGTAATCCCCGATACCCCTTTCGAAAATGAGTTTTTATCGGACAGCGTCAAGCGACAGTATGAAAACGATAAACGGGTCGCAGGAATCATTTTCAGCTTTACCCTCATTGCCATCCTGATTTCCTGCCTTGGATTGTATGGATTGTCTATTTTTATTGCAGAATTAAAAGTAAAAGAGATCGGCATCCGGAAAGTACTTGGAGCATCAATCGGGAGCATCATTGGTTTGTTGACCAAAGACATTATCATTCTGGTGTTTATTGCCTTGGTGTTGGCCGGGCCCATCGGCTACTACGCAATGGATAGATGGCTTGAGAATTTTGCTTACCGCGTCGACCTCACTATAGCAGTCTTTGTTGTCGCCGGGCTTCTGGCCTTTGCCATCGCCTGGCTTACGATGAGCTTCCAATCTGTAAAGGCGGCGCTTGCCAATCCGGTGGAGTCGTTGAGAAATGAATAACTATTTTTCTTGAGCGATCTAACGATCGTGTCAATTGAAGTCCTGCAGGAAATGTTTCACCATCCGGAAAAACCGAATAGTCGCCTTACTGTGCCGTCATCTGTCATGCCCGGAAGCTTCGGCTTTATGATCATGATAGAAGCATAATTTTTGCGTTGGCTTCCTGTCCATCAAGATTTGGCTATCCTGTCATGAATTTATCAATTAAAAGACTTTCTGAATTCCAAAGGTGAAAGATCAGTCTTTGACCTAAACAACTTACTGAATGACTGTGAATGCTCAAACCCTAATTCGTAGGCAATTTCGCCTACTGATAAATCCGTAGTGGATAGTTTTTCTTTTGCCTTTTCAATCAACTTGTTGTGGATGTGTTGTTGTGTGCTTTGTCCTGTCAATGTTTTTAGCACACTGCTCAAATAGTTTGGCGAAATGTTTAATGACTCGGCGATGAATTGAACGGTCGGCAATCCTTCTTTCATTAAAGCATCGGCGTTGAAATACCTGTTCAGCAAATCTTCCATGCGATTCAGGATAGTATGATTGGTTATTTTTCTTGTGATGAATTGTCGGTGGTAATATCGATCTGCATACGTCAGCAATAATTCCAATTGCGCAATAATTACATCCTGACTGAATTTATCAATATTAGCATGATACTCTTGCGCGATGTCCTGCATCATGCCTACAATGGTTGTTTCTTCCTTATCTGAAAGAAACAGCGCTTCATTCACGGAGTAATCAAAATATTCGTATCGTTTTATGGTCTTGGCTAAAGGCGTATTCCATAAAAAATCGGGATGGATAAATAGCAACCATCCCGTATGTTTTAATGTTTCCCCTTTCTCTACCTCAATGCCAAACACCTGACCTGGCGACATAAAAAACAAAATACCTTCATCAAAATCATACTGCTGCTGCCCGTATTTCATTTTGGCATTAAAATTCCGTTTAAGCGAAATGGAATAAAAATCAAACATCAAACTCATCGGTCCCTTGCCGGGCAAATGTTTAATAGATTCAAAATTTATCACGCTGATTAAAGGGATGCTCGGGCTTTGGCAGCCCCATAAACTGATGATATTCGCTTATCGTTTTAATTCTATGAAGGGGTGTGTTTACCATGTCGCAATGATACCAATTATTGGTTGTAAACAATAGCAAATTCCTTCGCAAAATCTTTCATCTTTACTTTTCCCAAGATGGTCGGTTTAAATAATAGTCATCGTAAAATGGACCATTGTGCATATTGGCCTGCATCTCTACCAAACCGGCTGCAATTATTTTATTCATCCCAAACGATTCATAGCGGCTTTGCAATTGTTCATTCGTAATAAGTGACCATTGTAAATCGGGCTTACCAATGGCAGCACCTAAAATACCTGCCACTTCGCTGCAGGTCAATTCTTCGCTTGCTACATACTGCACTTTTTTTCCCGTTCGTGGAGTTGTTATTTCTTTGGCTATGGCAGCGGCAATATCTATTGGAGATGCCCAGGGTATTACATCATCAGCACCGTAGTTGGATGACATCCTGCCCGTTGATTTTATGCCGCCTACAAAAACGAATAAATTGTAATTGAAACCAACTGGACGCATAAACGTGATGGCAACATCTTTCAGATTAGTTAAGATACTTTCTGCCTGACGATGCATTTGAATCAGACCGGTGCCCTTTTCTAAATGAGCACCAATACTGCTAAGGTGAACCACCCGTTTTACTCCCGACTGCTGGATGGCTTGTGCATAGTTATTGGAAATTTTATCACCGTAAGCCATCAGGTCAAAATCACGATTGAAGAAGTTTCCCCCTGCAACCATGGTGTACACGGCATCTGCACCGCTAAACGTTTTTGTAAGAAAATCAGCGTCTTCCATGGTGCCGATGGCAGCTATTGCTCCCAACCCTTCAATGTCTTTTTGTTTTTCTGGCTTACTGCTGATAACCGTAACGGTATGCCCTTTTTGCACCAATTCTATTGTAAGTGGTTGGCTGATGTGTCCTAATGAACCTGTTAATGTGATTTTCATTTTCTGTTTTTTTATGATGCAAAACTCCGCAATGAGAGAAAAACAGATGTAGCCGAATCAACTTTTATTGTAGTCAAAAATGGTGGATGAATAGTGTCGGTAAGTTGAATGTTGGTAGTTCGTAACCCTCCCATAGCAAGCCTCTGTCCTTCATCTTCTGAGTCTGATCGATGTCCGATTTGTCTTAGCCCTTGGGACGTAACGAAGGCTTTACTGTGGACTTGTAGGATAGCTGGATTTCGGCAGCCTGGAGTTGAAGGGTTTGAAGATTTATGCTTTCCATAATCGTAAGAATTAATTATGGTGGACTTCTTTGCTTCGGGCGTAGTGATGCCAAAAGAAACCAGCCTGGACAAATTCACACCGGACTTCATGAATAACCGGAACCAGCCGTCATTGCAATCTTTCTATTATTCGATGTGTTCGTTCTCGCCTTCCCCAGTCCGGTAAAGGGATTTGGGCTTCAATGAGTGAGTTCTATTCCTTCTCTAAATCGTCCAACATCAACGAAAGTTCTGCAGTCGAGATAACGTCATTAAACCGTTTTGCTTTTAGCCCCGTAAGGAGTCTCATATCTCCCGTCCAGAGTTTTGCTTCCAAATGTTTGGTCAGGGCTACAAAAGGTGTGTCGCTTTGATCGATGCCTTTGAGCAGGGTTTCGGTTGATTGGATAAGCGCCTGCGGCAAAAGTCCTTCATTAATGAATGAAATGTTCTTCGTAACCAATGTCTCAAGCTCAATTAACTCCAGCTCCGAGAGTTTGGTCAGTTTGAGCAACTTATTCCGGTGTTTCAGGATTTCTGCACGCAAAAAGTCACAGGAGTAAAATTGAAAATGTGGCCGGGAGTTAATAAGGATTTTGCCAATCTTACCTGACGATTTTAAAATCCCGCTAAATACTACGTTGGTGTCTACAACAACTTTCACTTGAGCAACTTTTTCTTATTTTTTGCCCACCAATTGCTATTTATTTCGTCAGCAAGTTTGTCCACCACTTGTTGGGGAACATGAAAAGTTGAGGTTAATTCCTTATACCGGGCATAATTCAAAAAATCTTGTAAGTCATCTGTGTTTATCGAGGCTGGAAGCCGGATAATCACCTCCTTTTTCGTCCTTTCTACTAACATAATCAGTGTTGTTAAAACGTTCTCAAAGTACAAATATTCCGTCCAATCTGGCCAAGCAGGATTAAACAACTCGTATCAGATATTATGGTTCTTTGCATTTTCTACGTCTCGGTCAAGGTCGTCGGGCGAGTAATTAAAAACGGAGACTCCGTAATTACCGAGTGTTTCCATAAACGCTCTCTTGGAAAGTCCGGCGAGGTCGGCAGCTTGTCCTAATGACAATTTGCCCTTTTCGTAAAGCCTTGAGGCGATTGCCATTACGGCTTCCTTGTCGTCAAAATCAACCGTTTCGGGGATATTTAGATGTAACGTTCTCATATTCCAAAGGTACAAATATTCTTTTTGTCTTGCATGGAAGCCGAGGTGCATTTGTAACTCATTGATTAACTTTACCGAACAATTCCTATGATATGACGGTGAAACTGAAAACAATAAAGGGCAGAAAAGAGTACCAAGCCAGTCTCGACCGGGTAGACACAATGTTTGATAACCTGGTGAAGCCAACCTCTCCGGAAGGCGAAACACTGCAGGTAGTACTTCTTTTGATCAAGTCCTACGAAGACAAACATTTTCCCATCCTGACGCCCCGACCCTATTGAGGCTATTAAACTCAAAATGGAAGACAAGGCCGATAAGCTAGCTTGCCCTTCCTTTGAGACTTTCATTAGTCATCTTGCCGTAGTTGAAGGCATTGTTTTCAGGTGCGACGCCGTTTCCTATTTCCCGGTTTCTAATCTCCTCCAGTAAGTCCTCAAGTTGCCTCCCAACACTCGTGCTCCGGGGAATACTGTTTATTCATACCTCAAACTCTTAACGGGATTTGTTACGGCCACTTTCATCGATCTCAGTGCTACTGTAAGTAACGCAATCATCATAATCATTGAAATAGGAAGTATGAATAACCATACGGTTAATTCGATTCTAAAGGCGTACTGGCTCAACCATTGCTCAAGTCCCCACCGGATCAATGGAACTGAGAGTATGGCGGCAATTACCATAAGTCGGATAAAGTCCTTAGCCAAAAGGGAAAGAATGCCCTGAACAGATGCTCCTAGAACTTTTCTTACGCCTATCTCCTTCGTTCGTTGTAGTGTTGTATAGGCCACCAATCCAAACAGACCAAGGCAGGCAATAACAATGGCCACGGTCGAAAAAAGGATAAATAATGCATTAAACGTAGTGTCAGACTTATACTGTCTGTCAAAATAGTGATCCAGGAAAAAGTAATTGAACGGTTCATCTTTAACGGCACTTTTCCACGCCTTCTCCACATTTTGCATTACGGTCTTAACGCTCGCTTTTGTAGAATGATCTTCAAATCGGATGAAGTAGTAGCGCTTATTCCATTGCCATTCATTGGTAACGTTGGAAATAAATGCCAATGGTTCATGGTTGTTCTTGAGTGAAAGTTGATGATAATTCCGAATTACACCGATAATGCCGTATCGTTTTCCCTCGCCCATAATAGAACGCCCCCAGGTTAAACTACTATATACTGCATCCCCCGGATTTTGATAGCCCAATAAGCCTGCTGCCGCTTCATTGAGGATGACGGCCTCCTTGTCTGAAGGAATGGAGGGGTCAAAACTTCTTCCCACTAATAACTTTACGTTCAGCGTTTTGAAGAAATCTCCGTCAATCGTCATCAATTTCAGCTCTTTATCAACAGATGATTTACTCCCTTGCGTAGTGACGCGTGCCCGTAAACCGAGGTTTGTAATCTCCTCGCCGGGTGCAGAGGAAGACGTACCCACCGCCTGTATCGACGGAAATGCATCAAGTTTTGATTTGAAATTTTCATACGATGCGTAAGACTGGCCTCCGAAGCCCTTCACCACCAATACCTGGGCTATGTCCATGCCCAGGTCAATGTTCTTCATATACTGGAGCTGCCGGTACAGTGCGTAGGTGCCGACTGTAAATCCGATACAAAAGATAAACTGAACAATCATCAGGCATTTCCGCAGGTCAATCTTTCCCCCCTTACCCTTACTCTTACTACTTTTCAGGGCTTGGGCCGGTTTAAAAGAGGAAAGCACAACAACCGGATACAATGACGAAAGGACAATTCCAGCAGTCAGTATTGCCCCAATCCAGAACAGCGTTTCTGCGGTGAGTAAAGCGGGTAGCAGGTTGAATGATTCAACCCCGGTGAAATTCTTCAACAAAGGTTGGCACATGAGAAAAATTACTACAGCCAGCAATGCGGCAACCATATTCAACAATCCCGATTCCACCAAAAGCTGCGATGCCAGTTGCCAGGCAGTAGACCCCACGATTTTTCTGATACCCATCTCCGTTCTACGTTCCACTGCTTTCACAGTAGCGAGGTTTATATAATTGAAATTCGCGCTTAACAGGATACAGATGCCTATGATCGTCAAAAAGTATACAGCTACTCCATCACCGTTTATCGCCAACTCACCTTTCAATGACGAAAAAAGATGAATGTCTTTTAACGGTTGCAGTTTGAAATCAATTTCATCGTTCCAATCGCCTAACTCGCCACCAAATTGCTTAACTCTAAGATGAGATATCTTCTGTTCCAGCGCTTTGGGATCTGCTTGATCGTTTAGCCACAGGTAGCAATAGGTATAATCCCAATGCCAGTAGGTGCTGCCGGTACTCAACTCAGACCAAATAGAACTATACGAAACCAGAAAATCGAACTGAAGATGGGAGTTAACAGGAGGGTCCTCCATCACACCCGTTACTTTAAACCCACTTTGCTGAAAATTACCGTGTGTATTTATCGTAATAATTTTCCCGAGAGGGTTTTCGTTTTTGAAATAGCGCTTCGCAGTGGTTTCCGTAAGGACAATGCTGAATCGATCGGACAATGCAGTCCTTTTGTCACCTGCTGTCAATGGAAAAGAGAACATCTTCAGGAATCCGGGGTCAGCAAAAAATATTTTTTCCTCAGCAAACTTTCTGTTCTGATAGCTCACCCAGGTTTCCCCTGTAAATGCGCTGAACGGCGCGAAACGGGTATAGTCCCGTATTTCAGGAAACTCCTCTTTTGCCCCCGGTCCGGACCAGGGTACCGTGGTTGCCCTGTTATCCTCAGGAGTAACCTCTTTATTCCACAGTGTTGTTACCCGGTAGATATTGTTCAGGTTACCATGAAAACGATCGAAGCTTTTTTCGTAGCCCGCGTATTCATAAATCAATAAGGCCGCCGCCATACCGAGAGATAAACCAAGAATGTTCACGGTTGTTAACGTCTTGTTCTTGATAAGCTGTCGATAGGAAATCGTGATATAGTTTTTGAGCATGCCCTACTTAATGTTAAACCTAAGTGTATAAACAGGTTCTAACCTAAAACAGGTTGTAAACAATTGTAAAACGATTGTAAATTTCTCGTATTGACTTCCATCTCCCCATTGCGGCCATTAAACATGCCCAGGGTGCAAACTACCTAATTTGAAAGGTCGAAATTTTTTTTATCGTTCGAGGGGGTTTTAGTAGACTGCGTCCACCGTAGCCCCGCCGGAGTGGTCTCAGGCGGGG
>DATHFS010000082.1:0-4427 GCA_035317975.1 Cyclobacteriaceae bacterium
TCTTCACGACTTCGATAGGGTCGCGCATTTTATATTCTTCCACTTCTTCCTTGGACCTGTACTTGGCGGGATCCGACATGGAGTGGCCCTTGTAGCGGTACGTCCTGAACTCCAACAAAGTAGGTCCTTCTCCGCTTCTGGCGCGTTCGGCTGCCCGAGCGACTGCCAGGTGTACGGCCTCGACACTCATTGCATCCACCGGTTCCGAAGGCATATCATAAGCATCCCCAAGCGTGTACAATTCCGTTACATTGGAGGTCCGTTTAACCGACGTCCCCATCGCATAGCCGTTGTTTTCAATCGCAAAGATGACGGGCAGCTTCCACAGCATGGCCAGGTTCAAGGTCTCGTGGAAGGCTCCTTGCCGAACCGCCCCATCACCCATGTAGCACATGCAAAGATTTTTTGTCTTGTTATATTTTTCTGCAAAAGCGATACCGGCCCCCAGCGGAATCTGGCCCCCGACAATGCCATGGCCTCCAAAGAAGTGATGGGCTTTATCAAAAATATGCATCGAACCTCCTTTGCCTTTGGAGATGCCCGTTTCTTTGGCGAATAACTCTGCCATGACTGCCTTTGGATCTGTGCCCAGGGCAAGCGGAACAGCATGGTCGCGGTAGGCGGTGATATAGCTGTCGTCCTTGGTGAGAGCGGAAATGGCACCGGCTGCACAGGCCTCTTGTCCAATATATAAGTGACAGAATCCGCGGATTTTCTGCATCCCGTAAAGCTGCCCTGCTTTATCTTCAAATTTGCGCATGAGTTCCATGCTCTCGTACCAGAAAAGATAGGTCTCTTTCGGGAATTCAGTCTTTTCTTTGGTAGCCTTACCTTTGACTTGAGTAGTGGTGGCCATAAATGCTAATTTTGTCTTTAGATTACACGCTTCCTGCCATTATCCCGGGTGGAGTAACTAAATCCGGATCGGACGTCAATCCATCCATGCCCTACGGGAAAATGCCCCGCAAAATACTAAAAACTAATGCGCCTCGAAAAACTAAGCTTGTATAATTTTAAGAATTACCGCGAGGTGCAACTGGAATTCAATGGAAACATCCAATGCTTCCTTGGCAAAAATGGAAGCGGCAAAACGAATCTGCTGGACGCGATTTATTACTTATCGTTCACCAAAAGCGCCATCAACTCCTCCGATCAACAAACGATCCTGACGGGGGAAAATCATTTTCTGATCAGGGGTGAATTCACAAGAAAAGGAGAGCCCCATCGCGTGGTCTGTTCCTTCCAGCAGGGCCAGAAAAAGATCATCCGCGAGGATGATCAGGAGTGCACAAAGCTCTCCACACACATTGGAAAATACCCGGTCGTGCTCGTGGCACCCAATGACATTGAGTTGATTTGGGATGGGAGTGAAAAGAGGCGGAAATTTTTTGACAGCCTGTTGTCCCAGACCGACAAAAATTATCTGGAGAACCTGATTGTCTACAGTCACTATCTAAAGCAGCGGAACAGTCTATTGCGGATTTTCCTTGAACGGGGGACCGTAGACGGGGACATGCTGGAGGTGTACGATGAAAAGCTGGTGCCGGCAGGAGAATACATTTATCGAAAGCGAATGGAGTTTATGGTGGAATTCCATTCCCTTTTTGAACGACATTACCGATTTTTGGCAGGAAATCCGGAAGAGAGGGTGCAGATCACGTACCAATCGCAACTTCACAACATGGATTTTGCCCAGGCGCTCCGGCAGAACCTTCAACGCGATATTCTTTTGCAGCGAACCAGTTCGGGCATCCACAAGGACGATTTTGTGTTTTCCATCAACAACGGTGAGCTAAAGCGGTTGGGCTCCCAGGGTCAGCAAAAGTCATTTCTCATCGGACTCAAGCTGGCTGAATTTCAGGTTGTTTTTCAAAACAAAGGACTGAAGCCCTTGCTCCTGCTGGATGATATCTTTGATAAGCTGGACGATGAGCGCATTCATAAATTGATGGCACTGGTGGCCGATGGAACGTTTGGGCAGTTGTTTGTTACGGATGCGCGGGCGAACAGAAGCAGGGAGATTTTCGCAGAGGCCGGAGTTAAAAGTGATCTATTTTGGGTAAACGAGGGTAAAATAAAAGGAGCGGGCGAAGTAAAATAAATAAGCTTTACCTTCGGCACATGGCCAAATCAAATCCGGAATTTCAGCACATTGGGCAAGCCATACAGCAACTGCTGAGCGAATTTCACATCAAATCTAAATTTGACGAGGCTAATTTGGTCGCTTCCTGGGAAAGGCTGGTGGGGAAGCCCATTGCCAAGCGCACCAAGAAAGTCTTTGTCCGGAATAAAGTGGTCTTTGTCGAACTCGAGTCCCCGTCTATGAAGCATGACCTTCAGCTTCACAAAAGCAAGATTTTGGAGATTTTCAGAAAGGAATTCGGGGCAGATGCGGTGGGGGATATCGTGCTCATGTAGCCGAATTGTCTCCCGCAGATCTCGAGGAATTGTTTCCCGCAGATCTCGCAGATTTACGCAGAGATGCTTAGCAATTGTTTTTCGCGGATCTCGCAGATTTACGCAGAAAGGTTTTCGTGAAATTTGTGCTTGACCGCCGAAAAGGGTCCCTCGCTTTGCCTGCCCGGAGTGCTTCGCGTAGGCAGGGCAGGCATTCCTCCCGCCAAAGGCGAAAAGAATACCTTCCCTCCACCCCTCCTCCGCCAGGCAAACCGCTACGTCTCGCGTCAGCCTTCTGCGTAAATCTGCGCGATCTGCGGAATTGTTTCCCGCAGATCGCGCGGATTTACGCAGAGCCAGGAGGAAAGAATACCATTAATGCAACCTTCCTGCTCCAGGCTTCCGCAGGCAAAGCCCTCCTGCGCAAAGCTTCGGCAGGCAAAGTGCGAATCTCGCGCGAGCCTTCTGCGTAAATCTGCGCGATCTGCGGGAAACCTTTCTCGGGAAAGAATTGTCAATCACGAAAAAGCCATTAATTTTGCACTCCTGTTTTTTGGATAGCCAGAATTCGGATTGGGAAGGGCAAGTTGGGAGCCTGGTACGTTCTTAAAAAAGCTGTGAAATCGTCTACAATACCTCATGAAGTATGGGAATTGTGGGTTTCGATCTTTGGGGAGATACTCAAGCGGCCAACGAGGACAGACTGTAAATCTGTTGACTTATGTCTTCACAGGTTCGAATCCTGTTCTCCCCACGAGGTTTAAAGTTTGAATAAGCGGGAGTAGCTCAGTTGGTAGAGCGGCAGCCTTCCAAGCTGCAGGTCGCGGGTTCGAACCTCGTCTCCCGCTCTTGGGTTGGTTATTAGTTGTTAGTCATTGGGGGAACCCACTAATATCGAATGACCAATGACCAGAGGGAAAGCCGTTGTAGCTCAGTGGTAGAGCACTTCCTTGGTAAGGAAGAGGTCGACAGTTCAATCCTGTTCAACGGCTCACCATTAAATTAAAAAATCAGGATTTAAGATTCAAAATCTTAGAACTTGAATGACGGAAAGCACTAATTTTAAAATAGTAAATAGTAAATCTTATAATTATTAATTAACAACTTAACTGGGATTTTCAAATATGGCAAAAGAAAATTTTGACCGCTCGAAACCGCACGTAAATATTGGTACTATTGGTCACGTTGACCATGGAAAAACCACGCTTACTGCCGCTATTACAAAGGTTCTTGCCGCGAAAGGGCTTGCTTCAATCAGAGATTTCGCTTCAATTGATAACGCTCCTGAAGAAAAAGAACGGGGGATTACGATCAATACTTCACACGTGGAGTACGCTACTGAAAAACGTCACTATGCGCACGTTGATTGTCCGGGTCACGCTGACTATGTAAAAAACATGGTTACGGGCGCGGCGCAAATGGATGGAGCTATCCTGGTGGTGGCCGCCACCGACGGACCTATGCCACAGACCCGCGAGCACATCCTGTTAGCCCGCCAGGTAGGTGTGCCGGCACTGGTGGTGTTTATGAATAAAGTTGACCTGGTTGAAGATCCTGAATTGATCGAGCTGGTCGAGATTGAAATTCGCGAACTCCTTTCATTCTATAATTTCCCCGGCGATACGATTCCGGTCATTCAAGGCTCTGCCCTGGGTGCATTGAATGGTGAGCCAAAGTGGGTTGCCAAAGTGGAAGAATTGATGAAGGCGGTAGATGAATTTATCCCCATTCCTGTTCGTTTGATTGACAAGGACTTCCTGATGCCTGTTGAAGATGTGTTTTCGATCACAGGTCGGGGCACGGTAGCGACCGGCCGTATCGAGCGTGGTATTATCAAGACAGGGGACCCTGTTCAGATCCTGGGAATGGGTGCGGAGAATCTTACCTCTACTATTACAGGTGTGGAAATGTTCCGCAAGATCCTTGACCGCGGTGAAGCCGGAGACAATGTGGGCTTATTGCTGCGCGGGATTGAGAAAGAGCAAATCTGCCGGGGTATGGTAATTTGTAAACCAAACTCGGTAACGCCG
>DATHFS010000083.1:0-5396 GCA_035317975.1 Cyclobacteriaceae bacterium
ATCGTTCAATGTGGGCCAAGGTCCTAATTCCGTGGTCAATATTTCTCTCATTCAACCCGATGGAAAAATTGTGGCCTTCGGCTATTTTTCGCTTTGGGATGGGAATCCTGCTTCCAGAGTCGTAAGACTGAACACAGACGGAAGCCTGGATACAAGCTTTACACCGGGAAGCGGTTTTGACAATTCGATTTTGACAGCGGCATTGACACCCGATAATAAGATCTATGCCGGAGGCTATTTTGGATCGTTTAATGGCGTTCCCGTTCCCTACCTAACCAGGCTAGATCCGAACGGCACGCAAGACGCCACCTTTAACCCGATTCTACCAGGAACCCTTAATCCCGTTGGCTCTTTAGTCGTTCGCAACGACGGAAAGGTGATGGTTGGCAAGAGTAAATACCCCTTCGCGGGAGACTATCCGACGTATTTTTTTCAAGTCAATCCCGATGGTTCACCCGATCCGGATTTTTTATTTCAAGGACCTAACCAGGGGGTGGACTACATTCTAAACGGCATCGATGAAAGTATCATTGTCTCGGGCGGCTTCAACTCCGTTAATGGCGTTCCAAGGATAGGAATGTTTGCCATTCTACCCTCACTGCCGGCACCACCGGATGTTCTTACGATCTCATCGGAAGGTACACACAGTGTCGAATCATCGTGGAATGATAATTCAGGCAATGAAATTGGATTTGTCATTCAGCGATCAGCAGAAACGCCCATATCGTTTACTTCCGTCGACACGACTTTTGCAAACATCGTTAGCTTTAAAGACAGAAATCGTACTCCCGGAACAAGTTACCTCTATCGTGTTGCTTCCTTTAATAGGGCGGGTTCTTCTTCGTTTTCCAGTACGGCAACAGCCAGTACAATCCCTTTTCCGGCACCGTCTTCGCTAACAGCGGAATATAAGTCCAACGGGAGATTTGTTCTATCCTGGATTGACAATACGACAGGAGAAGATAAATTCATTGTCGAACGCTCCTACGTGAACGATTTGAATGCCTTCAATGTGGTTGACAGTGTTCCTGCAGACATCATTACATTGACCGTTCCGCTTATTTCTAACCAGTTCCAATATTATTACCGGGTGAAGGCTGTGAATGCAGAAGGTTCTTCATCTTATTCCAATACAGCTTTTGTTGACATCACTACAGGTCTTAAGGAAAATAAACCACCTTCAGCATTTGTTTGGAAAAATACTCAAACCAGTGAGTTCACTGTTCAAACCAACTGGAACAATGGCTTTGACCTTGTGATATCGGATGTTATGGGTAAACCGGTGTATTCAGCCAGCAGTCAGGATGATCAATTCCGGTTTCACCTGCTTGCCTATTCTGCAGGAATCTATATTCTAAGAATCGCCTCAGAGGACAAAATCCTTTCAATGAGAATATTGAATTGATTTCATCGAAAACAAACTAAATGGTCATGAAACAGTCATTCAGGCATTTCATTTTCTTATTTTTCTGCGTTACGCTCCTTGGGTCATGTGTCTTTGCCCAGCAAACTAACCTCTGCGTTGGCGCCTACTATTCTGAAGAAGAAGGTGCCAGAAAGCTCAACCAGGTATTAAAAAGCATTCACACACTAAAGGAATGGCAAGCCCACGCCGACAGCGTCCGCCGGCAGATCAGGATAGGAATGCAGATGGAACGATTCCCGGCGAAAACACCTCTGAATCCAAAATACAGAAACAAGAAGATCCTGGACGGATACTCCGTGGAGGCTGTTGTGTTTGAAAGTCTTCCCGGTTTTTATGTTACGGGAAATCTGTATAGGCCACTAGGCAATTTCAGGAACAAATCATTGGCGGTGATCGCCTCGCCTCACGGTCATTGGAACAAACCGGAAGACTACGGCCGCTTTCGCAACGAGACTCAACAGCGGTGCGCCGCTTTCGCTAAAATGGGAGCCATTGTCTTTTCTTACGACATGGTCGGCTATGGTGAAAGTCAACAACTCGACCATCACGGTGAGAAGGTAGTTACCTTTCAAACCTGGAACACCATTCGCATTATTGATTTTCTATTGTCCTTCCCGGAAGCGGATCCCGACAGGGTGGCCGTTACGGGCGAGTCGGGCGGGGGAACACAGACATTTTTGGCCACTGCCCTGGACGACCGTATTAAGGTCTCCGTACCCGTCGTAATGGTTTCGGCCCATTTCTTTGGAGGCTGCACCTGCGAAAGCGGGATGCCCATACACAGGACAGGGAATAAGGTTTTCAGCAACGTCGAGATCGCCTGCCTGGCCGCGCCAAGACCCATGCTCCTGGTATCCGATGGCGATGACTGGACGAAGAACAATCCGGCGGTGGAGTTTCCTTTTGCGAAATACATTTACAAACTGTACGGAAAGGAATCGCTTGTAGAAAATGCCCACTTCCCCAACGAAGTACATGACTACGGAAAAAACAAGCGCATGGCAGTTTACGAGTTCCTCGCCAAACACCTTGGATTGAAAATTGCGAACATCAAGGATTCGAACGGAAATGTGAGTGAAGACTTTGTGACGATTGTTGAAAGAAAAGACCTGGAATATTTTAATCCGGAAGAACTGAACGGGCTAATCAAAGGCGAGCGGGTTTACAACGTTCTTTTGAAATCACAGCGATAGGACTCAGAATTTGAATTTTGAATATTGAACAAGGAATTTAGAATAATGAAGGGGTGGAATGCCCCCCTCTTAAATTCTACAAATGGGATACATTCACCATAAATCCTGAATTTTGAAGTAACTTTGAATAAATTAACCAAATGCGCAAGAAATTCTTTTGGGTTGCCGCGATAACCTTCTTCCTTCAATCCTGCATCATTTCAAACACAAGAACCAATGGGCGTGTCCCTCCGGGCCAGCAAAAAAAAATAAGCGGTAGTCAATCCGCCAAGCCCTATGCGCCTGGCCAGCAAAAGAAAAAACACTAGACCGAGCCATCCGGTGCGCCAACCCATTCCGTGCAGATAGCAACAAATGGTTCAGACTATTCTTTCAATTTAAACGCCACATACGTATCCCCTGATCTCGTCCCAACTTTTCCTCCTCCCCCCGCGGCGATCACGACATATTGTTTTCCATCCACGCTATAAACAGCCGGTGTAGCATATCCTCCTGCAGGAAGTTTATACTCCCAAAGAATCTTGCCGGTTGCTGTATCAAAAGCCCGGAGTTTTTCGTCGCGTGCCGCCGCAATGAAAATCAATCCGCCCGCCGTGACGGCAGGCCCGCCAATATTCTGTGTTCCGGTAGGCGGAAGGCCTTTCGCGATGAGGTCAGGATATTCTCCGAGCGCAACCTTCCACAGGATCTCGCCCTTGTTAAGGTCGATGGCATTCAGTGTACCCCACGGTGGTTTTAAACCAGGATGCTCGTCCTGATCCATTAGGGGATTCCATCCGTTGTGCACATACCTGTATTTCGTTTCCCCCGAGATCGTTTTAGGTGCGAATTGCGTAACAAACGCATCTTTCTTATCGTACAAAAAAGCAATCAATGCATTTCTGTCTTTTTCTGTGATATTCGGAAACGAGGGCATCTGGCCTTTGCCAGTCGTGAGGATGCTCTTGACTTGCTTTTCAGAAAGGCGCTTTGAAATATTCTGAAGGGATGGAAATGGCTTAACACCTGCACGATCAGCTCCATGACAGGTCGCACAATTGTTTAATGTATAAATCCGCTGTCCCGCTGTGGCGAGCAACTCATCTTTTACAGCTTCGTCCAATGGCTTCATTTTCATTTCCATCGGGATCTCGTTTGCATTCACATACAGAATTCCTTTCGGATCAACGGCGGCTCCTCCCCACTCCGCTCCTCCCCTCGTTCCGGGAAACTGGATTATCCCTTCGGTGCTGGGTGCGGTGAAAATCGTACTCATTTTATAGCCTTTGATCTGTTCCAAAACATATTGTCTGGCCTCGGGAGAAATATCGGTAATATCTTCCTCCGTAAATTTTTGTCTTGAAAATGGCGGAGGCTTTACCGGAAAGGGCTGGGTTCCCCAGACCTCTTCTCCCAGCAGATCGGATTTTGGAACAGGTCGTTCTTCAATCGGAAATAACGGTTCACCGGTCTCGCGGTTGAAAAGAAATACCATACCCATTTTTGTTACTTGCGCTACCGCATCGATTCGTCTTCCATCGTGCGTTACGGTAAGAAGGTTGGGAGGAGCAGGAAGATCATAGTCCCAAAGATCATGATGGACAAGCTGATAATGCCATTTCAGTTTACCTGTTGCCGCTTCCACAGCGAGCAGACAATTGGCATAGAGGTTTTTGCCTTTCCTGTTCCCTCCATAAAAATCAAACGCAGCGGATCCCGTTGGAATATAGACGATCCCTCTTTTTATGTCAATGGCCATCCCTCCCCAGCAATTCACCCCTCCTACTTCCTTGTATGCATTTTTAGGCCACGTATACCATCCCGGTTCACCAGGTTGTGGTATAGTGTGGAAAGTCCAGACCGTTTTTCCGGCGCGCACGTCAAAGGCCCTGATAAAACCGGGGGCGCCATCATACCCTTCCCCCACGGCTGAACCCTGAATGAGGATATCCTTAAACACTATTCCCGGCGATGTTGACTCCACGGCGAGTTGCTCAGGATCGCGTCCTAATCCTTGGCGCAAATCAAGTTTCCCTGAACTGCCGAAACTCTCTACAACCTTGCCGTTATCGGGATTTACAGCATAGAGGAATGACCCTGCAGAAATGAACAAACGCTTATCGACTCCATCCGTCCAATAGGTAACACCCCGATTCACTCCATAAGCCTGCGTGTTTTCAAACGGGTCGAACTTCCATAATTCTTTTCCAGAGCCTGGCTCCAGCGCAATTAGTTTTAGCTGGGGTGAGGTGACATACAGCATACCATTTGCAATAATCGGATTGCATTCTATCGTGGAACGATTGCCGCTATCGGCTTCTCCGGTGTGGTATGTCCATGCCACTTCCAATTTCTGAACATTCTGGCGCGTGATCTGATCCAGGGAAGAAAATGCAGTGCTCTCAGCATCCCCGTGGTACACGCTCCATGTGCCCTCATTTTTATGATTTTCACCACACGAGCAGAGGAACACGATAAAAGAGGTGATTGACAAATACTTCATTATTGGGTCAGTTAGGACATTTTCATTCGCTCCTCCTTCGAGGGAAAAGGGTCATTCAATTTAAGACTTAAAATTTGAAATTCGGGATTCCCGTACTTCATTATTCTACATTCCTTATTCAATATTCAAAATTCGAATTCCAGGTGGCTGTCGGCCCGCCCTTGTTGGGTGTGTCACGAATTGAAGAATAGAATAGTTCTTTGAATGCTGTATAAAAGATGGTAGTAGGTCTACCGCATACGCTGTACAGACAGGGTATGCAAACCACCTGAAGGTGCTGTGATCAAAAGTCATG
>DATHFS010000084.1:0-2025 GCA_035317975.1 Cyclobacteriaceae bacterium
ACCCGCACAATTTCAACAAGGTTTTCCTGACAATATTCTTGCTCTAAGGCTAAAGAACAATCAGGTTATCCCCAAGTCACACACGATCATTGAATCTTGATCACCTCCACTGGATTCATTGTTCCTGCTTTCCAGGCAGAAAATCCTGAGGAAATAATGACCAGCAAAAATAAAATAGCAGCGACTTCAAAAAACATAAGTCCATTGAGTTCAGTTTTGTAGGCGAATCCTGTCAGCCACTCTTTCATCAACCAATAAGAAACAGGTAATGCGATGATATTTGCCAGTATGGCGATCCGTAAGAAATACCCAGTGTGCAATTCTGCAATTTGCCGGATTGTCGCTCCGAGCACCTTCCGGATGCCGAATTCCTTCATCCTTTTTACCGACATATAAACCGAAATTGAAAAAACGCCTATTGCGGAAATAAAGATTATTATCGCTGTTCCAAATTGCAACGCTGCTAGCGCCTTAGCTTCAGGTCTATAATTATTATCATAACTTTCGTTTACAATTCCATAGTCTGCAATAAACCCCGGCATCAATTTCTCGTAGGTTGACAGTATGACCGGAAGCCTATCGCTCAATAAACCGTTTACTCTCATGTTTAACCAAGGTCCAGGCCAGGAATCATATGGCAGCCGCAGCACAACCGGCTCAATTTTGTTGTGCAGGGACTGAGTATTGAAATCCTTCACGACTCCAACAACCGTGCCTTCCCAGGTTACGCCCTTCTCGTCCGCTCCACGGAGCTTTATTCTTTTGCCAATGGGATCTTTCCACCCAAATTCTTGAGCCGCTGTCTCGTTCACAATAAACGCCGTCCTGGCATCTGTCGGATTGTTGATATCAAAATTTCTGCCTCCCTTAAGTTTAATATTCATAGTTCGCAAGAAATCATGATCCACAAACATTTCATTGAGCAGTACTTTGGTCATTTTTCCATCCATTTCAACATCATACCAATCTTTAAAATAGACTGACGTCATCGGGTACCAGGTGTAGGATGCTGACTCCACTCCCGCCAGCTTACTGATCTCATTTTTAAGAACACTTACCTTCTCCGGAGGATATTGCCCCGGCATGATCAGGTACATAAGGTTATTCCGGTCATACCCTAAGTCTGTCTCGCTTACAAGACCGAACTCAGCGGGCTTATGTTTTTTGAAGTCGCCGCTATTTTATTTTTGTTAGTCATTATTTCCTCAGGATATTCTGCCTGGAAAGCAGGAACAATGAATCCAGTGGATGTGATCAAAATTCAGTGATTATCTGGAATCTGCGGCTTACCTAGCCACGTCAAGAATTCCTTTGAAAAGAATTTGAATTGATGTAAGTTTAGTTGAGATGCTACACAATTACCTTGTTACTTCAATTCGCTATTTGCGAAGGCACAAAGCTTTTGCATGGATTAACCTTATTGGGCTAGCCACGGGATTATGTTTATCTTTTTTTGCATTCCTGTTTGTACGCTTTGAGTTTAGTTACGACTCTTTCAATAAGAATATTGACAGAACTTACAGAGTAGTCACTGATGTGAAAACACCGAATGGAACAGTCTTCGAGAGTACTTGGGGACCTCTAGCGGCCGCAATTCAAAGGAGTTGTCCAGAAGTTCAGCAAGCGACACACTTTTTCCTTGACTATATAATAGTCCAAAAGGATGTTGCAAACTTTCGCGAGGAAAAAATAGCCTATGCGGACTCGTCATTGTTTTCAGTATTCACCTTACCGCTGATCCGGGGAAACGCAAAGAAAGTGTTACTTGCCCCTGGGGACATTGTTTTGTCTGAGACAGCCGCACGAAGGTATTTTGGTACTAGCGACCCGCTCGGTCAGATTTTATTAATCAATGGGAAAGGGCAAGGTCATGTCACTGGAGTAATGAAAGACATTCCCTTTAATTCACATTTTAGGGTTGACCTTCTCGTTTCCAAAGCCACCCTCGGTGAAAGTTGGATGCACAATTGGAACCGATTCTTTTTTTATACGTACGTGGTGCTTCCTGAAGATTATGACCCCGCT